>NZ_JBFUHN010000053.1:0-50008 GCF_056402375.1 Variovorax sp. P4_B10
GCACAGGACACCGGGTACTCCCCTCCGCGAATGTCCCCCGCTTCGGCTTCCGCCCCACCTCCTTTGTTTCGCTGCGGGGAGCACCCGGTGCCCTGTGCACGAGGGCACGCTGCTGGTTTGCGGCCGATCAACCAGTGCTCTGAGCGATCACGCCGATGGTGTGCTCTGCGCAGCGAAATAAAGGAGGAGGCCTGCGGCCCTAGGCCGCGCCGGGGGACATTCGCGGAGCAGAGCACACCGTCGGCGGGATCGCGCCCCAACTCCAACCACCTGCCCCCGGCAAGGAAAAACGCAGGATCAGAACGTCACACGCAACCCGACCTTCAGCGAACGCCCCGGCAACGGCGCGTTCGGGTACACCGTCGTCGTCAGGATCGACGTCGGGCTGTAGGCCAGCTTGTTCGTGATGTTGTCGATGCGCGCATACCAGGTGAGGTTGGCCTGCTGCACCTTCATGCGGTAGGAAATCGCTGCGTTCCACAGCGTGTAGGCGTCGGTCTCGCGGGCCCCCACGCTCGGCACATGGCGCTGTGCCGCGTTGTAGTCGAAGCCGAAACGCGCACTCCACGGGCCGTTGCCGTAGACCAGCGTCGCGCCCGTGCGGAACGGCGCGATGCGCGGCAGCGGCTCGCCGGTGTCGAGGTTCTTCGCGCGCACGACGTCGCCACGCCATTCGAGGTCGAGCGTCGAGGCATCGGTCATCCGCGCGAAGCCGTCGGTGCCCAGCAGGCGCAGGTTGCCGCTGGCCTCGATGCCCGTGAAGCGCGCACGCACGCCGCTGTAGAGGTATTCGGCCAGCGTGTCGGTCGCCGCGGGGTCGGTCACCACCTGGCCTTCCTCGTCGAGCGTGCGGCCCGAGGCCGTCAGGCCGATGTAGTTGCTGAAGCGCGTGACATAGGCGTTCACGCGGGCCGTGTTGGCGCCCGACTTCCATTGCGCGCCGAGGTCGAGGCCGGTCGACTTCTCCTTCTTCAGGTTGGGGTCGCCCACTTCCCAGGCGGCCGTCGCCACGTGCGGGCCGTTGGCGAGCAGCTCGTAGTCCTTCGGCGCGCGCTCGGTGTAGGCGAGGTTCGAGGTCAGTTGCCATTGCGGCGTCAGGTTGACCAGCGCACCCAGCGCCGCGCTGTGCGGGTTGAACGTGCGCTCGCCGATGGCAAAGCGCGTGACGGTCGGATCGTCGGGATAGCCCAGCGAACGGATCCGGACCTTCTCGGTGCGCGCGCCGAAGCTCAGCTTGCCCCAGGAGGTGCCGTACTCTTCGTACAGGAAGAGCGCGTTGGAGCGCGTGCGGCTGTGCGGCGCAAAGGCCTCCTCGCCATCGGCGGCGAAGCGGTTGCTCTCGCTGCTGAAGCCGACCAGGCCTTCGAAGTTGCCGATCTTCTGGTGACGGGCCTCGATGCGCAGGTCGTTGCTCATGTTCGAGAAGGTGGTGCCGGCCTCCCCGCCTTCGAACTCGGTGTGGCGGTAGTTGGTGTGGCTGAGCTTGGCGTGGACGCTGCTGACAATGCCGCCCGGACGCCACTCGCCTTCGAGCGCATAGCGGTCGGACTTCATGCGGATGGTCACGTCGTCTTCGGCCACGGTGCCGTAGTTGCTGCGGTAGGTGCTGGCCGAGGCGCCGATCCAGCCCTGGTCGAAGAACAGCGTGCCGCCGACCGCGCCGCCGTTGGCCTCGTTGGCCGAATTGCAGATCTTGCGCGCGCGCCACGGCGAGCCGGGCTTGCTGCAATCGAGGTCGATCGGCACCGAGACATCCTTCGAGTCGCGGTTGAAGGCGTCGACATGCAGCGCGAAGCGGTCGTTGCCGCCTTCGAGCACCACGCCGCCGCTCTTCTCCTTGCTGCCGGAGGAAAAGCCCAGGTCGGCGCGGCCGCCGAAGCCGTTGATCGGCTCGGTCGGGATGCGGTTGTCGATCACGTTGACCACGCCGCCCACGGCGCTGCCGCCGTACTGCAGCGCCGAGGGGCCGCGCAGCACCTCGATGCGATCGGTGACCAGCGCGTCGACCGGCACCGCATGGTCGTAGCTCAGCGCCGAGGCGTCGGGCGCGCCGCCGCCGTTCTGCAGGATGCGGATGCGGTCGCCGTCCTGCCCGCGGATGATCGGCCGGCTTGCGTTGGGGCCGAAGTAGCTGCTGCTCACGCCGGGCATGTTGTTGAGCGTTTCGCCGAGCGTCGATTCGGAGCGCATCAGGAGCTTGTCGCCCGACAGCGTGGTGGTCGGCGCGATCAGGTCGTTGGTGCCGAGCGGATTGCCGGTGACGGTGATGGCGGGCAGGCTGCCGGTATCGGCAGCTGGGGTCTGGGCCGCATCCGGGGTCTGCGCCTGTGACGTGCTCGCGAAGGCGGCGAGCGAAAGAAGAACGGCAACGCCGATGGCGTTGCGACGGAAATTGGGAATCATGTTGAACACTCGTTGAATCAATGGACGGCAAGCCGTCACCCGCGCAAGGCAGGTGCAGCAACCGGAACACGGGGGATTCAGCGAGTGGAAGGCGGGCCGCGCGCGTCGAACAGCGCAACCCAGCGGGCGACGACTTCGCCCTGCAGATAGGCGAAGGTGGCCGACGGCAGCAGCATCGGCAGCACCACCAGCGGCACGCCGGGTGCGCTCGAACCGTGCGAGAGCTGGTCGTACAGCCGGCACTCGGCATTGGTGTGGTCGCCGAACAGGCTGACCAGGCCGTGATGGCCCGCATGCGCGCGGACGCCGTGGTCCGCCTGGACAGCGGTTGCCGCCGCGGCCGGGAGCCCGGGAACGTGCAGCGAGCGGTGCATCAGGCCCAGCGTTCCCGCGAGCCACAGCGCGACCACCAGCGCGAAGACGAGCGCGCGGGTCGAACGGATCGGGGCTTGGCGAAGGGCGAGGTGCACGGAGCGGAGGGCCGGCCGGTCAGGCCTTGAGGCGGGAGGCGAAGGTCTTCTGGAACTTCTCGACCTTGGGGCCGACGACGAACGCGCAGTAGCCCTGGTTCGGGTTGTTCAGGAAATAGTCCTGGTGGTAGGCCTCGGCCGTCGAGTAATTGGCGAGCTGCGCCACTTCGGTCACGACGGGCGAACTGTAGGTCTTGCTGGCCTCGATCTCGCGGATGACCGCCTCGGCCACCTGCTTCTGGGCGTCGTTCGTCCAGTAGATGCCGCTGCGGTACTGGGTGCCGGCGTCGTTGCCCTGGCGGTTGAGCGTCGTGGGGTCGTGCACGACGAAGAAAATTTCGAGGATCTCGCGCAGGCTGATCTGTGCGGGGTCGAATTCCAGCTTGACGACCTCGGCGTGGCCGGTGCGGCCGGTGCAGACCTGCTCATAGGTCGGGTTGACCACCTGGCCGTTGCAATAACCCGACTCCACGTCCAGCACACCCTGCACGCGGTCGAAAACCGCTTCGGTGCACCAGAAGCAGCCCCCGCCAAGCACGATGGTTTCGGTGGGCGACGGTGAAGAAGACATGGGCGCTGCTCCGGCGGGTTGGAAAAAGGCGAACCCGATATTGTCGCGGCTTGACGTGACGGATGCCGCTCACTACATTACTAACCCGCGAGTCATTAACCTCATGCCCACGCCCCGTTCCTTTGTCGACAAGATCTGCCCGGTGCGCTCCAAGCGCGAACGCCGGAAAGAGGCGCGTCCCGGCGAGCTGCTGGCGGCCGCGCTCGACCTGTTCGTGGAAAAAGGCTTTGCCGCCACCCGTTCCGAGGAAGTGGCGGCGCGCGCCGGCGTCTCCAAGGGCACCCTCTTTCTCTACTTTCCGAGCAAGGAAGAGCTGTTCAAGGCCGTGGTGGTCGAGAACCTCGGCGGCCGTTTCACCGAGTGGAACGCCGAGTTCGAGGCCTTCGAGGGCACCACCGCCGAGATGCTGCGCTACTGCATGAACGTCTGGTGGGAGCGCGTCGGCATGACCAAGGCCTCGGGCCTGACCAAGCTCATGATGAGCGAGGGCGCCAACTTTCCCGAGTTGGCGGAGTTCTACCGCAGCGAGGTGGTGCGCCCCGGCCACGAGCTGCTGCGGCGCATCCTGCAGCGCGGCATCGACCGCGGCGAGTTCGCGCCGGTCGACATCGACCACGCCATCTATTCGGTGGTCGCGCCCATGATCTTCCTGATGCTCTGGAAGCACTCGGCCATGGTCTGCGTCGACGGTGTGGGCTCCCTCGACCCCGAGAAATTCCTCGCGACCCAGGCCGAAACGGTGCTCTACGGGCTCAGCGTGCGCCCCGGAGACAAGGCATGAAGTCTTTTACAGGGCCGACCGGGCCGCTGGCGTCATCCGGGCCACCTAAAATTGAAGGTTTGTCCTGAGCCCACAAGGAAAGCCACGCCATGAACCCCACCCCCACCCTCGAGCGCTTGCGCTTCAACATGATCGAACAGCAGATCCGCCCCTGGGATGTGCTGGACCTGGACATCCTCGACCTGCTGGCCACCATCCACCGCGAAGACTACGTGCCGGAAGCGCACCGCACGCTCTCGTTTTTCGACATGGAACTGCCGCTGCTCGACGGCGCCGTGCCCGGCGAGTTCATGCTCTCGCCCAAGGTCGAGGCCCGCACGCTGCAGGACCTGCACATCCAGAAGCACGAATCCGTGCTCGAGATCGGCACCGGTTCGGGCTTCATGGCCGCCCTGCTCGGCGCCCGCGCCGCCCAGGTGCTGTCGCTCGAAATCAACCCCGTGCTGGCCGCCCGCGCCGCCGAGACGCTGCGCCAGAACGGCGTGGGCAATGTCGAAGTGCGCCACGCCGACGGCGCCGTGCCGCTCGCCAGCGGCCCGAGCTTCGACGTGATCGTGCTCAGCGGCTCGGTCGCCCGCATTCCGCAGAACCTGCTGGGTTCGCTCAAGGTCGGCGGCCGCCTCTCGGCGATCGTGGGCGAGGAGCCGATGATGCGCGCCCATTTCGTCACCCGCTTGAGCGAAAGCAAGTGGGAAACCATCCAGCCCTGGGACACGGTGGCACCGCGCCTGCTGAACTTCCCCGAGCCTTCGCGCTTCTCGTTCTGAGCGGACGGTCCACCGAATGATCGACCAAGTCCGCCCCGCCGACCTCGCCGCCTGGTTTGCGCAGGACGCCGACGCGGCCCCCGTGCTGCTCGACGTGCGCGAGCCCTGGGAGCTGCAGACGGCGAGCGTCGCGCCCGCAGGCTTCACGCTGGTCGCGATCCCGATGAACGAGATCCCGGCGCGCGTCGCCGAACTCGCGAAATTGGGTGAGGTCCAGCGCATTGCCTGCCTCTGCCACCACGGCGCGCGCAGCCAGCGCGTGGCCGCCTTCCTGAGCCAGAACGGCTTTGACCAGCTCGCCAATGTGGCGGGCGGCATCGACGCCTGGTCACAGCACGACCCTTCGGTCCCGCGCTACTGATTTTTCTTCAAGGACGTTCAATGCCTCCACGGCCCCGGCTTCTGCCACTTTCCGCAGCACTCGCAAGCGTTATTGCGACCATGCTCGCACTGCCGGCCCAGGGCCAGACACTGAACGAACTCTACGACTCCGCCCGCGGCTACGACGCCACCTACCAGGGCGCGCGGGCCCAGTACGACGCGAACGTCGCGCGCGCCGCGCAGGCCAAGGCCGGCATCCTGCCTGCCGTGGGACTCACAGCCGGCGTGTCGCGCAGCGACCTCGACATCGACACCCTCACCGGCTCCGGCCGGGGCACGAGCGCCTCGCGCGACTTCAACACGCAGAACGTCGGCATCAACGCCACGCAGCCGCTCTACCGGCCCGCCAACTGGGCCACCTACGAGCAGGGCAAGCGCCAGGCGGACATTGCGCAGGCGGTGCTCACCATCGCCGAGCAGGACCTGATCGTGCGTGTCAGCCAGGCGTATTTCGACGTGCTCGCCAGCCAGGACAGCCTGGCGCTGGTGCGCGCGCAGAAGGTCGCCGTGGCCGAACAGCTGGCATCGGCCAAGCGCAACTTCGAGGTCGGCACCTCCACCATCACCGACTCGCGCGAAGCCCAGGCCCGCTACGACCTGGTGATCGCGCAGGAGATCGCGGCCGAGAACGACCTGCAGGTGAAGAAGATCGTGCTCGACCAGCTCGTCGGCCGCCCCGGCAGCGTGCCGGTGCCGCTGGCCGTGCCCGTGGTGCTGCCCGCGGCCATGCCAGCGGACATCAATGCCTGGGTCTCGCAGGCCGATGACGTGCATCCCGCGATCCAGCAGGCCCGGCTCGGCCTCGACGTGGCGGGGCTCGAAGTCAAGAAGGCGCAGGCCGGCCACAAGCCCACGCTCGATGCCAACCTCGGCTACAACGTCACGCGCAATCCGACGGGCACCAGCACCAGCACCGTGGGCACGCGCGTCAACGCCACCACGATCGGCGTGACCTTCAACCTGCCGCTCTTCGCCGGCTTCGCCACCGAGAACCGCATCAAGGAAACGCTGGCGCTCGAAGAACAGTCGCGCAGCGTGCTCGACGGCACCCGGCGCAGCGTGGCCCAGGCCACGCGCGCGGCCTACCTCGGGCTGGTGTCGGGCGCAGGCCAGGTCAAGGCGCTGGAAGCGGCCGAAGCCTCGAGCCAGAGCGCGCTCGATGCCAACAAGCTCGGCTACCAGGTGGGTGTGCGCATCAACATCGACGTGCTCAACTCGCAGAGCCAGCTGTTCCAGACCAAGCGCGACCTCGCGCAGGCACGCTACAACGTGCTGCTGGGCAATCTGAAGCTGCGCCAGGCCAACGGCACGCTGACGACCGCGGACATGAACGCGATCAATGCCACGCTGGCGAGCAGCGGCAGCACGCCGGCCGTGCCTGCGGCCTCGCCGGCAGACCGGGACCGCCCTTCTTCCTCGACGGTGACGCCGCCCAGCATTCCGGTGGTGCCGCCGGTGCCGGTGCAGCCCTTCAATCCGACGCCGCCCACGATGCCTTCGGCACCGCCGCCGCCGGTGATCCTGAATCCGCCGGTCCGCTGAATCCGCGCGCGCTGAGCCCGCGGCTCAATCGAGCGTGGGTTCCGCCCTGGGTTCGTCCAGGGGCACGCCATCCGTCGTCACGGGCTCGGCGGCCTGCGCAATGGCCAGCACCGCGGCTGCCGTGCGTTCGGCCGCGCCGCGGTTCGACGACGAGAACGCCAGCGCCGCCTGCGCCATCGCCGCACGCCGCTCTGCGTTCTCGACCAGCCTGAGYGCCGCCGTCACCGCCTGCTCCATGCCCTCGACGCGCAGCGAGGCTCCGGCTGCCAGCGACAACTGCGCCGCCTCGGCGAAGTTGAAGGTCGACGGCCCCATGACCACCGGGCACCCGCACGCAGCCGGCTCGATGAGGTTCTGTCCGCCCAGCGGCTCGAAGCTGCCGCCCAGCAGCGCGACGTCGGCCAGGCCGTAGTACAGCGCCATTTCCCCGAGCGAATCGCCGAGCCAGATCTCGGCGTCGGACGGCTGGCCCGCGGCGCTGCGGCGCGCCACCGCGAAGCCTTGCGATTCGATCAGCGCCGCCACTTCGTCGAAGCGTTGCGGATGGCGCGGCACGATCATCCACTGCACGTCGTGCACACGCTTGGCGATCGACCGGATCGCGCCCTGCTCGGGCGGCACCGGCGAGGTCGCGCCGAAGCGCTTGAGCACGTCGAGCAGCATCCGCTCTTCGCCATCGCGCGAGCTCGCGAGCACGACCATGGGCCGCGGCAGGCGCTCGCGCAGCGACGCCGCCGCGGTCAGCTGCCGCGCGTCGGGCGTCGCGTCGAACTTGAGGTTGCCGTAGATCCCGGCCACCTTGGCGCCGAGCGACACCAGCCGGTGCGCGTCGGCCTCGGTCTGCGCCCACACGGCCGTGAGGGCCGAGTATGCGGGCCGTGCGAGCCATGCCAGCCGTTCCGCCGACGCGAGCGATTTCTCGTTGAGCCGTGCGTTGGCCAGCACCAGCGGGATGCGGCGCTCGGCGCAGGCCGCGGCCATTTCGGGCCAGACCTCGGTTTCCATCAGGACACCGATGCGCGGCTCGAACTTGTCCAGAAAGCGCGCCACGGCACCCGGCGTGTCCCAGGGCTGCCAGACCTGCGTGTCGCCGGGCTCGAGCAGCTTGGCGCCCTCCTCGCGGCCGGTGGCGGTGCCGTGCRTCAGCAGGATCGGGATGCCCGGGTACTGCCGCCGCAGCTCGGCGATCAGGATCGCGGCCGCACGCGTCTCGCCGAGCGACACGGCGTGCACCCAGCACTGGGCCTGGCCGGTGGTGGCTTCGTCGTAGTGGCCGAAGCGCTCCTCGACGGCCACGCCATAGCCCGGCTCGGCCTCCGCGCGGCGCCGCAGCTTGCGGCGGACCAGCGGTTGCACAGCAGTGGTGAAGACGCCATAGAGGCGCAGCAGGAGAGAACGCACAGGCTCAGTGGGCGGCTTCGGCCAGTTTTGCGTCGGGCTTCACCGTCCTCAGCAGCGCGAGCATTTCGGTCTCGATGCGCTGGAGCGCCGCATCGGTCTGGCCTTCGAAGCGCAGCACCAGCACAGGCGTGGTGTTGGAGGCGCGGATCAGGCCGAAGCCATCGGGCCAGTCCACGCGCAGGCCGTCGATGGTCGAGACCTTGGCGGGCGCCGCGAAGCGCGCACTCTCGACGAGCTTGTCGACCACCGCATGCGGCTCGCCCTCGGCACAGGCGACGTTGAGTTCGGGTGTCGAGAAGCTGGTGGGCAGCGCATTGAGCACGTCGCTCGCGTTCGGGCTCTTGCTCAGGATCTCGAGCAGGCGGCAGCCCGCGTAGGTGCCGTCGTCGAAGCCGAACCAGCGCTCCTTGAAGAAGATGTGGCCGCTCATCTCGCCGCCGAGCGGGGAGTCGATCTCCTTCATCTTCGCCTTGATCAGCGAATGGCCGGTCTTGTAGATCATCGGCTTGCCGCCCGCGGCCTCGATGGCCGGGGCCAGGCGCTGCGAGCACTTCACGTCGTAGACGATGGTGCCGCCCGGTACGCGCGACAGCACGTCCTGCGCGAAGAGCTGCATCTGGCGGTCGGGGAAGATGTTCTGGCCGTCCTTGGTGACGATGCCCAGGCGGTCGCCGTCGCCGTCGAAGGCCAGGCCCAGTTCGGCATCGCCCTGGGCCAGCGCGGCCATCAGGTCCTTGAGGTTCTCGGGCTTGCTCGGATCGGGGTGGTGGTTGGGGAAGTCGCCGTCGACCTCGCTGAACAGCTCCGTCACCTCGCAGCCGATGGCGCGGAAGATGGCCGGCGCGGTGGCGCCCGCGATGCCGTTGCCGGAATCGACCACGATCTTCATCGGGCGTGCCAGCTTGATGTCGCCGGCGATGCGCTTCACGTAGGCATCGGTCACGTCGACCTTGCGCACGCTGCCGCCCGGGGCGAGCTGGGCGGTACCCGCTTCCATGGTCTTGCGCAGGCCCTGGATCTCGTCGCCGTAGATCGCGCGGCCGGCCAGCACCATCTTGAAGCCGTTGTAGTCCTTGGGGTTGTGGCTGCCCGTGACCTGGATGCCGCTCGCACACAGCGTGTGGGCTGCGAAATAGAGCATCGGGGTGGTCACGGCCCCTACGTCGATCACCTCGACGCCGGTGGCCACCAGGCCCGCGATCAGCGCCTCGACCAGTGCGGGGCCCGACAGCCGGCCGTCGCGGCCCACGGCCACGGTCTTTTCGCCGGCGGCGCGTGCGGCGCTGCCGAATGCCCGGCCGAGCGCTTCCGCCACCTCGGCGTCGAGGGTGACGGGCACGACGCCCCGGATGTCATAGGCCTTGAAGATCGACGCGCTGAGCTGCATGAGAGGCGTTTCCCTGTTGGTTTTTGGAACGGGGCATTGTAGGCAACGCTCCATGTGCCCACATGTCCGAAAACGGCCAGTTGAAACGAGTCGAAACCGTATCATTTGTCCATGCCTACCCCACACGTCCCCACCGAAGCGCTCGAGAGCGACGCCTGCTACCTGGCGATGAAGACGCACGATGCGCGCTTCGACGGGTCGTTCTTCACCGCCGTGACCTCCACCGGCATCTATTGCCGGCCGGTGTGCCGCGTCAAGCTGCCGCGGCGCGAGAACTGCCGGTTCTTCCGCCACGCGGCACAGGCCGAGGCCGAAGGTTTCCGTCCCTGCCTGCGCTGCCGGCCCGAGCTGGCGCCGCGCGCGGCCAGCTGGTCGACCGAAGACGCCTCGCGCATCCTCGCGCTGCAGGCCGCACGGTTGATCGACGAGCCCGATGCGTGGTCCGAAGACGGTCCGGGCGCGGCACAGATCGCGGCACGCCTCGGCGTGAGCGACCGCCACCTGCGGCGCATCTTCGAGGCGCAGTTCGGCGTCTCCCCGCTTCAGTACCTGCAGACGCGCCGGCTGCTGGCCGCCAAGCAGCTGATCGCCGACACGCGGCTGCCGATGACGCAGGTGGCGCTGGCCAGCGGCTTCGCGAGCGTGCGCCGCTTCAATGCCGCCTTCGTCGAGCACTACGGCCTCAACCCGAGCGCACTGCGGCGCGCGGGCGGCACCGAGGGTGGCGCAGGAAAGGCGATCGAGGTGCGATTGGGCTTCCGCCCGCCCTATGACGTGAACGCGATGCTCGGCTTCTTTGCCCGGCGCGCCCTGCGCGGCATCGAGACCGTCTCGACGGCCGACGGCAAGGAGCCTGCCAAGGGCAGCACGCCGACCTTCGTGCGCCTGGCCCGAACGCTGCGCGTGCACCAGGGCGGACGCACACATGCCGGCTGGCTGCAACTGCGCTTCGACATCGAGCGCGAACAGATGCTGCTGTCGGTCAGCGACTCGCTGGCGGCCGTGCTGCCGATCGTGATCAGCCGCGCACGTGCCATGCTCGACCTCGACGCCGAGCCGATGGCCATCAACGCGGCGCTGCATGCGGCCTTTCCGCACGGCGACGGCCTGCGCGTGCCCGGCACGGTCGACGGCTTCGAACTCGCGGTGCGCGCGGTGCTGGGCCAGCAGATCACGGTGGCCGCGGCACGCACGCTGGGCTCGCGGCTGGTCGAGGCTTTCGGCGAAGACCTCGCCACCCCGATCGAAGGCCTGGGCCGGCTGTTTCCCACGCCCGCGGCGCTGGCGGCGGCGAGCGGCGATGCCCTCGGGCAGCTCGGCATCGTGCGGCAGCGGCAGGCCGCGCTGCAGGCCATCGCCCGAGAGGTCGCGTCCGGCAAGCTGGCGCTGCATGCGGGCGCCGACGTGCCCTCGACCATTGCCGCGCTGCAGGAACTCCCCGGCATCGGCGCCTGGACCGCGCAGTACATCGCGATGCGCGCATTGCGATGGCCCGACGCCTTCCCGGCCGGCGACGTCGCGCTGCAGAAGGCACTGGGCGTGACCACCGCGCGCGCGGCCAGCGAGGCGTCGCAGGCATGGCGCCCGTGGCGCAGCTATGCGGTGCTGCGCGCATGGCACGCCCCTTCTTCTCCCGCGGCGGCCGCAGCGGCGGAAGCGGCGACGGAACCCTCCAACATCACAACGGCAGGCGTCGCAGCCTGAAATGTCATGAAGTTCAAGAGCAAAGTCATCTACACCTCGCACATCGACACGCCGCTCGGCGGCCTCACGATGGCGGCCACCGACCAGGGCCTGGCCGGCGTCTGGTTCGACCAGCAGCGCCACTGGCCCGACACCACGGGCTGGATCGCCAGGGACGACCACCCTGCGCTGGTCGAAGCCGGCACGCAACTGCGCGACTACTTCGCGGGCAAGCGCAACGACTTCGACGTGCCGCTCGACCTGTCGCACGGCACCGCCTTCCAGCAGAGCGTGTGGCAGGCGCTGCTCGCCATTCCGGCGGGCAAGACCCTGACCTACGGCGCGCTGAGCGTGAACGTGGGCAACCCAGCCGCGGTGCGCGCGGTGGGCGCGGCGGTCGGGCGCAATCCGATCAGCGTGATCGTGCCCTGCCACCRCGTGCTCGGCGCGGACGGTTCGCTGACCGGTTACGCTGGCGGGCTTCATCGCAAGACAGCGCTCCTGGAGCTAGAGGGCGCAAGATAAATAAACCGAGAGACGCATGACCACGACAACGCAGAACAACATCGCGACCAGCACCGCCAAGCCCTGGCTCATCGACCTCGTGTTGCTGGGCGCGCTCTGGGGCGCATCCTTTCTTTTCATGCGCATCGGCGCGGCCGAATTCGGCGCGCTGCCGACGGCCGCGGTGCGGGTGGCCATTGCCGCGCTGTTCCTGCTGCCGATTGCGCTGCTGCGGGGACAGGGACCGGCCATTGCGAAGCACTGGAAGACAACCTTCGGGGTCGGCGTCTTCAATTCGGGTATGCCGTTCGCGCTCTTCTGCTTCGCGCTGCTGACCATCAACTCCGGCCTCGCCGCCGTGATCAACGCCACCGTACCGATGTTCGGCGCGCTGGTGGCCTGGGCCYGGTTCCGCGAACGGCCGAACGGCTCGCGCATCGTCGGCTTGGTCATCGGCTTCGCCGGCGTGGCGATGCTCGCGAGCCGCAGCGCCGGCCTGCACTCGGGCGCCAGCAGCCATGCCGCGCTGTGGGCGGTGATCGCCTGCCTCGCGGCCTGCCTCTGCTACGGCATCTCGGCCAGCGCCACGCGCCGCTACCTGGGCGGCGTGCCGCCCCTCGCCACCGCCACGGGCAGCCAGATCGGCGCCACGCTCTTCCTCGCGCTGCCGGCCATCTGGCTCTGGCCCGCACAGATGCCGAGCCTGCGCGCCTGGCTCGCACTGCTGGCGCTCGGCATCGCCTGCACCGGCGTGGCGTACATCCTGTTCTTCCGGCTGATCGAACGCGCCGGCCCCGCGCGTGCGCTGACCGTGACCTTCCTGGTGCCGGTGTTCGCCCTCTTCTACGGCGCGGTGTTCCTCGGCGAGAACATCACGCAGTGGATGCTGATGTCCGCCGCCGTGATCGTCTGCGGCGTGGCCCTCTCCACAGGCATCGTCAGGCTGGGCCCCAAACCAAAGACCGCCTGACCTTTTTCTTTTCGTGGGGGCTGCCGCGCACTGCCGCCCCCCGCAGGGAGAAGGCGARGCGACACGAAGTGCACGCAGCCTGGGGGCGAGCCCTATATCGCTCCGGCCACCACATTGATGGAGAGCGCGAGGATCAGCATGTTGAATGCAAAGGCCAGCACGCTGTGGATCAGCGTGATGCGCCGCATGTCGCGCGAAGTCGCCTGCACATCGGACACCTGCGAGGTCATGCCGATCACGTACGAGTAGTAGAGAAAGTCGAAGTAGTCCGGATCTTCGCTGCCCGGAAAGGCGAGCCCGCCATCGGGCGAGCCTCCCTTCTGGTCGATGTAGTAGCGGTGTGCATAGTGAAATGCGTAGATCGTGTGCATCATCAGCCACGAGCCCGCCAGCGCCACCACGCCGAGCGCGACGTGGCCGGCGCGCTCCCAGCCGCTCAGTTGCCTCACCTGTTGCAACAGCATCGCGATGGCGATCACGCTCACGCAGACCAGCACCAGCATCGACACCAGGATCACCACGTTGGGCTGGTCCAGCAACTGGGCCCGTTCGCGCGTGCGGCGCGCATCGAAGGTTTCGACCAGCCACCAGGTAAGCGCCTGGTAGACCAGCACCCCCGCGCACCAGCCGGCCAGCCCGCGCACCATGGCGCCTGCGGACCAGGGAAGCAGCGCAGCGACTGCACCGACCACCGCACCATAGAGAAGACGCTGCGGACCCGTGGTGGTGGAGAGGTGTTTGCGCATGCGGCACTGTAGCGCGGCCTTCGCGCGACCCGGGCCTGAGCGGCATTCGAAGAATTCCTACACGCACAACGGCATTCGACGCATTGAGGCACGGCACCGCGTCACTAAGGTGGGTCGGGTCCAAGGGAGTTCCGGCCCCGGAGGCATCGCGCGCAGTTGCATGGCCATCCTGCGCCCATGCACGTGCCCGAGGCATCTTTCGTTCTGAAGGATTTCTTTCATGCTGTTGCTCCGCTCCCGCCCGTTCGACTGGACTGCAAGGTTCGGCGCCCTCGGCGCACTCGTCGGTACCGGCTTTCTCTTCGCCACCGCACCGGCCCAGGCCGACCCCTCGCCGGCGCTGGACCGGTTCAGTTTCTCGGTGGGGGCCTTCAACGCCGATCCGAAATTCAACGCGTCGGTGGGCACGTCCTACGGCGCGCTGCAGTCGCGCGACATCAAGCCGGGCCGCGTGACGATGCCGCGCATCACGGCCGACGTGCTGCTCGGCGACAGCCAGGGCTTTTCGTTCGACTACTACCGCTACAAGCGCGACTACGACAGCCAAGTGGCGGGCAGCACCTCGCTCGGCAGTTTCGGCTCCCTGAGCGCGATCGGCAACGCGAACCTCAGCACCAAGCTCGACTTCGCCAAGCTCTCGTACAAGTGGTGGATCGGCTCCGGCACCACCGTTTTCGGCCTGGGCGCCGGTGCGGCCTACTACCGCGCGACGTTGGGGACCAACGCCCTCGTCGCAGTGAACGGGCAGGTCCGCACGCTCAGCGAAAGCTCGAGCGACAACGCCGTCGCGCCGCTGCTCGAGATCGGCGTGCGCCATGCCATCACGCCCGACCTGCGGTTGTTTGCCGACGCTTCGGGCGTGTGGAAGAGCAGCGGCCGCGTCCACGGCAACATCTACAACGCCTCCGCCGGCGTGGAGTGGTTCCCGGTGAAGAACCTGGGCGTGGTGCTCGCTTACGGTGTGACCAACATCGACCTGACGCGCGAGAGCGGCTCCGCCGACTCGCGGCTCAAGGTCCGGCTGCAAGGCCCCTCGGCCTTCGTCAAGGCGCGCTTCTGACGCGGCGCTGAACCGGCGGGCGCCGCGTGTAGCCACTCTTCGCAAGACGCGGTGTTGCGGCCGGCCTTAGGCTGCGCCACGACATCGAACGAAGACCGGAGACACCCCGCCATGCCCGCAGTCCGCCCCGAGACATCGCCCTCTCACCTGTCGCCCCAGCGCATCGCACGCATCGCGCTGGGCGACGTGATCCACCGTTCGGCGCGGCGCTTCGGCGCGCGCACCGCGCTGATCGAGGGCGAGCACCGCATGTCCTTCAGCGAACTCGATGCCGCGTCGAACCGCTTCGCACACCATCTGCTGGGCCTCGGCCTCGCGAGCGGCGAGCGCGTCGGCATGCTGTGCAACAACTCGATCCAGATGGTGGTCGCGCTGCTGGGCATCCAGAAGGCCGGGCTCGTGTGGGTGCCGATCAACACGGCGCTCGCGGTCGATGCGATCGGCTACATCCTTGCGCACGCCGAGGTGCGGCACATCGTGATCGACACCGCCCTGCACGCAAGGCCCGCGCTGCGCGACCTGCTGCAAGGCGCCGGCATCGCGCCGCTGCTCTGCGTGCTCGATGGCGACACGTCGCCCGACGGCCTGCCCACCGTTGCGCAGGCGATCTCTCGAGGCCCGGCAACACTGCCGGAGGTGAACATCGACAGCGCACAGCTCGCGCTCATCATGTACACCAGCGGCACCACGGGCCGGCAGAAAGGCGTGATGCATTCGCACGCCTCGGTGCACTCGGTGCTGATGAGCAACATGGTCGAGTGGGGCAGCAGCCCCGAGCGCTGCGACGTGTGGAGCAGCGTGCTGCCGCTCTTCCATTGCGGCCAGCACACGGTGCTGATGTCGGCGTTGACGGTGGGCGGCGCGCTCGTCATCCTGCGCGGTTTCGAGCCTGGCACGGTGCTCGCCGCCATCGAACGCCACAGGATCACCGTGATGGTCGGCCTGCCGATGATGTACGGCGCGCTGCTGGCCCACCCGCAGCGCACCGCGCGCGACTTGTCGAGCCTGCGGCTGTGCGTGTATGCGATGGCGCCGATGTCGCGCACGCTGCTGCTGCGCCTGCTCGACGAGTTCTGCCCCAGCTTCGCGCTGGTTTCCGGCCAGACCGAGATGTACCCCGGCGCCACCATCTTCGAGGTGCAGGAACAGCGCCGCCGCTTCGGCGCGTACTGGGGCGTGGGCACGCTGGTCAACGAGGTCGCCGTGATGGGCGACGAGGGCGAGCTGCTCGGGCCCCACCAGGTCGGCGAGATCGTCTTCCGCGGACCGAACGTGATGCTCGGCTACTACAAGGACCCGGCGGCGACGGCGAACGTGCAGCGCTTCGGCTGGCACCACTCGGGCGACCTCGGCAAGCTCGACGACGACGGGCAGCTGATCTTTCTCGACCGGCTGAAGGACATGGTGAAGTCGGGCGGCGAGAACGTGCCGTCGCTCAAGGTCGAAGAGGTGCTGCTGCGCCATCCCGCCGTGCTCAATGCGGCGGTGGTCGGCCTCCCGCACGCGCATTGGGGCGAAGCGATCACGGCCTTCGTCACGCGCCGGCCCGACGCACCGGCAGAACTGTCCGCAGCCGACCTGACGGCACATTGCAAGGCGCATCTGGGCGGCTTCGAGGTGCCGAAGGAAATCGTCTTTCTGCCGGCGCTGCCGATGACGTCGACCGGAAAGATCCAGAAGTTCGAGCTGCGCCAGGCGCACCAGAACCACTATCGGCAAGGCTGATGCGGCCTCGGCCGGGCCTCCGCGTTGCCGTCGCCGAGTGTTGTTTTGTTAGTACTTTCCCCTGCATCTAAGCGTCTGCCCGCTGTATGATCGTCATCGAACATGTTGTAACAATTTCGACTGGCAATCCGAAAGAAGGCTCCCGATGGAATCCCGCACCCTCCCCCTGTCGCTTCGCACGGCTGCCCATGGGCTGGCGGCGCTGTTGCTCACGGCCGGCACCTCGGCGCATGCGCTCGTGATCGGCGTGAGCGAAGGCGTGAGCTACCAGGTCTCCGACAGCCAGATCACGGCCCGCTTCGAACCGATCGCCGAAGTCCTGAGCAAGGCGCTCAAGCAGCCCGTGACCATCAAGGTCCTGAACTCCTACAACGGCGCGCGCGAGGCGCTTCGGCAACAGCAGGTCGACCTGGCCTTCGTGCACCCCTCGCATGTAGCCCTCGAAGCCATCAAGGGCGGCCAGTACCAGACCTTCGCGTGGACGGCGGGCTTCACCGACTACAAGGTGTCGTTCCTGTGCAAGGAATCCCAGCCGATCTCCAACTGGAAGACCGTCGCGGGCAAGCAGCTGGTCATGCCCGACGCCGATTCGATCACCGCGGTGATCACGCGCGCGATGCTGCGCGAACAGGGGCTCCAGGGCTCCGCGGTCAAGGTCACCAACACGCGCTTCCAGGACGCCGTGCCCTTCTACGTGCAGAACGGATTCGCCGCCTACGGCGCCACGGCAGCGGCGGGCGTGATCAAGACCTGGACGGAGGGCGGCGGCAAGGTCTGCGCTGAATCGCGCGCGGTTCCGATCAAGCAATGGCTCGCGTCGCGCAAGCTCGAGGCGGCCACCGTCAGCGCCGCGCGCGAAGCCCTGCTGGGCCTCGCGCAATCCGACGCCGGCAAGCGCGCGCTCTCGACGTCGAGCTACACCGGCTTCGTGGCGCCGTCGACCGACGTCGAGGCGTCCCTGATGAGCTGGCTGGGGATCTGAACCGGTGCGGCGCGGGCTTGATGGCCCGCGGCGGCGGCAGGTCGAGGGTTGAAGGCAGAATCCGGCGAGCTACAACTCTCGCCGCCCGATGCCGGCACCCAAGGCCCCCGCATGACCAATCTCTCGACCTTCCCCATCACGAAGAAGTGGCCCGCGCAGCACCCCGACCGGGTGCAGCTCTATTCGCTGCCGACGCCCAATGGCGTGAAGGTGTCGATCATGCTGGAGGAAACCGGCCTGCCCTACGAGCCGCACCTCGTGAGCTTCGAGACCGGCGACCAGATGTCGCCGGAGTTCATGTCGCTCAACCCGAACAACAAGATCCCGGCCATCCTCGACCCCAACGGGCCGGGCGGCAAGCCGCTGGCACTGTTCGAGTCCGGCGCGATCCTGCTCTACCTCGCCGAGAAGACCGGCAAGTTCATTCCGCAGGATGCCGCCGGCCGCTACGAAACCATCCAGTGGGTGATGTTCCAGATGGGCGGCATCGGGCCGATGTTCGGCCAGCTCGGCTTCTTCAACAAGTTCGCCGGCAAGGCCTATGAAGACAAGCGCCCGCGCGACCGCTACGTGGCCGAATCGAAGCGCCTGCTCGGCGTGCTCGACAGGCGCCTCGCCGACCGCGCCTGGATCATGGGCGACAGCTACACCATCGCCGACATCGCCTCGTTCCCCTGGATCCGCAACCTGATCGGCTTCTATGAAGCAGCCGACCTGGTGGGCTTCCAGGACTTCCCGAACGTGGCGCGCGCGCTCGAAGCCTTCGTGGCGCGACCGGCCGTCGCGACCGGGCTGGGCATTCCCAAGCGGGGCTGAGCGCCATCGGGCGGTTGCCGCCCTAAAACGCAAACAGAAATATTCACTTTCCGGTCGAGTGTCTTTTTCAGGCACGCGTTGGCGGTTCCCCGAGCCTTTTCCGCTTTGTTCAGAAGCCGTTAAGGTTACACTTCAATAAGAATAATTCTTATTCAATCATCCGAGTCCACCGCCGCCAGGCGCCGGTGACCGGCCCAGGGAACCAACACTGTTGATGCTTGCGAGAAGGCGATCGGATGCGCGACCTCGTCCAGGAACTGGTAGCTCACTATGCGGACCTGCGCCGGCAGCTGACGCGCGACCTGAGGGACCCCCACTACGCGGCGGACATCGCGCAGTCCAGCTTCGAGCGGGTGTATGCGCACGCGCTCAAGATGAACGACGGCATCCGCACCGACGCGGCATCGGGCAGCGCGCAAGGTGCCGGCATCGAGTCGCCGCGGGCCCTGCTGTTCCGCGTGGCACGCAACCTGTGCGTGGACGATGCCCGCCGGCGCAAGGTGGCACAGGACTGGGTCAGCACGCATTTCAGCGCCGGCTCGYGCCAGACGGTGCCGTCCTGCGAATTCATCGCATCGCAGCAGCAGGTGCTGGCGCGGGTGGTCGAAACGCTGGAGACGCTGCCGCCACGCCGGCGCGAAGTGTTCCTGCTGTTTCGCGCCTACGGACATACGCGCGCCGAGATCGCCAGGCAGTTGAACATCACCGAGATGGCGGTGGCCAAGCACCTGCTGCGCGCGGCCATCGACTGCTCGCGCGCGTTTGCCCGGCTCCGTTCGGAACTGATCGAACAGACGACCGTCTCGAACCGCACGGGCTTCGACGCGAAGCTGGCCGAAGACTTCGCCTGAGCGGCCGCAACGTGGCAAGCGCCCCAGAAGAAAAGCTCATCGAACGCGCGCTCGCTCTGATCATCGAGAGCGAAAGCGCGCCGCAGGACGCCGCGGTGGCCGCACGCCTGGCCTTGGCCCGGTGGCGCAGCAGATCGGCGGAACATGCCGCCGCCGTCCAGGAAGCACGGCGACGCTGGGATGCCCTCGGCGGCATCGCGGCAGAGTTGCGCGACCTGCGAAAGTAGCGCAACAGCGCCTTTCACTGCAGGCGCCCCCCTTCGTGCCGCGCCCCCTCCAGCGCCGGCTTGATCAGCGCAGCGCCGGTCAGCGCCCACAGGGTCAGCACGTCGTTCAGCGCGCAGATGTTCCCGGGGTCGACGCCGAGCCAGCGGATGAGCTTCTCCGCGCGTTCCGGCGAAGGCTCGTCATGCAGCGTGCAGAAGAGCGTCCAGGCGACATTGAAGGCGGGGTCGTCGGGCACCCGGGTCTTGTTTTTCATTCCCCTCCTTCACGCAGCGAGGCTTTCCCGCGATTCGCGCACCTTGTCTTCCGCGATCTTTCCGGCATGCATAGTGATCACCCGGTCGGCCAGGTGGAAGTAGCGGTCGTCGTGCGAGATCACGACCAGCAGGTGCCCCTTGGCCCGCAGCTCGGGCAACAGCTCCGTGTAGAAGAGATGGCGGAAGGTCGGGTCCTGGTCGGCGGCCCATTCGTCGAACACCAGCACCGGACGGCCTTCGAGGTAGGCATGCACCAGCGCCAGCCGCTTGCGCTGGCCGGTCGAGAGGTCGGTCGTGCTGAACGCGCCGTTCTTCAGGCTCACCTTGTGGGCGATCTCCAGACGCTCCAGGTAAGGCAGGGCCGTCTCGGGCAGCACCTCCATGCCCGCGCCGCCCTCGCTCTCTTCGCCGGCCACGAGGTCCTCGAACAGGTAGAAGTCGGAGAACACCGTGGTGAAGAGCTGGCGGTAGTCGTCGCGGCCCTCGGGCCTCACGACCGAGCCGTCGATCAGCACATCGCCCGACTGCGGCGCATAGAGGCCCAGCAGCAGCTTGATCAGCGTGGTCTTGCCCGAGCCGTTGTCGCCCACGACGAACACCATCTCGCCGCGGCGCAGCTTCAGGTCGATCGGCCCGAGCGTGAAGGCCTCGCCGCCTTCGGGCGCATCGAAGGCATAGCGCACACCGCGCATGCCGATCTCGTTCTTCAGGATCACGCCGTTGGAGGCGCGCTCCAGGTGCAGGTGCGGCTCCGGCGTCGCGAAGCGCGCCGACAGGTCGCCGATGCGCTGGAAGGCGACCTTGGCGCGGCCCACGCCGGGCAAGAGGAGCGCGATCTGGTCCAGCGGCCCCTTCAGGAACAGCAGCACCAGCACGAAGCCGCTGAGCACCGCAGGCTCGGTCGGCTGGAACGCCGCCCAGCCCAGGATCAGCGCGATCAGCAGGAAGAACAGTGCCGAGCCGAAGGCCGTTGCGATCACATAGGTGTTGATCGCGCGCCCGTTGACGACGCGGATGGTGTCGACGATGCGCTCGATCTGCCCCGAGAACATGCGCGTGCGGCGCGTGCGGTGCATGCGCAGTTCCTTCGCGCCTTCGCTGATCGCACGGTAGGCCTTGTGCAGCTGGTCTTCCTGCTCGCGCGCCTTCCAGAAGCCGGCCTCGCCGCGGATCTGCGCCATCAGCTGCACCGTGATGCCGATCACCAGCGCCACCAGCATCAGGCCGAACAGCGGCGGCGAAAGATACGCGAGGTAGCTCAGGCAGCCCAGCGCCACGGCGAGCGAGATCAGCATTCCCGACAGCGCGAAGGCCACGTCGCTGATCATGTCCACGTCTTGCGACAGCACCGGCATCAGGCGGTGCGTGCGGTAGCGCTCCAGCGCATCGATGGGCGCCGCGAGAATCTTCTGCGCCAGGCTCTTTCGCACCTGGGCCACCAGGCGCTGGCCGACGAAGTTGGTCGACACGTCCGACGCCATGCGCCCGAACAGCGCCACGCCGCACAGGCCGATGAAGGTCAGCAGCAGGCCACCCGCCAGCCCGCCCGGCTGGTTCAGCACCCGGTTGATGGTGCCGAGCAGCGCGACCGTGGCGGCACCGGCGCTGATGCCCGTGACCGCGGACAGCAATATCCACGGAAGAAAGGGTTTCAGCAGGCGCCCGATCTCGGCGCCGTTGCCTGTGGTGGTAGTTGTCATGCAAAGGCTCTTTCCGCCCGGGGGCGACAGCTTGGGAACGACCATGCCCGTTCGGCATGGCCCCGGTGGCTTCGTGCCACCTACTGCCTAGACGGCTGAGCCGCGGCAATGTTCAGCGCGGCCCGGATGAACAGCCGCCGCGCGAATCCGTCTTGAAGGGATGACCCCGCCGAAGGCCGACGCATGATCCCGCTGCTGGAGCCCCTGTTCCAGGGCGAACTGGCCGTGCACGGCGAGAAGCTGCAATGCGCGGACACGGTGCCGGCCGGTGCGGTGCGCGTGGCGGACCWTGCGCAATCCCCGGCGCTGCTCGCCGACACGCTGCAACGCAATGCCCGGTTCAGAGGCGTCACCGGCGCGGACTGGCGCCCCGTCGCATCCGCGTGGAGCCTCGAATACATCGCGATGCTGCTCCCGCCCGTGATGGCCGCGGCCAGCATGCTGCAGCATGTGTTCCCCATCGCAGCGGAACACACCTGGGTGCGGCTGGACGCGCACGGCGGCCCCGTGGGCTTTCACATCCGGCACCTGGGCCGGCCGCGGCACGGAGCCGATGCCGCCGAGCGCTATGCACCGCTGCTCTGGCAGCACCTCGCGCCGCTCTTCGAGGCCTTGAGCGGCCTCACGCGGCTCGCGCCCAAGATCCTCTGGAGCAACACCGTGCGGCTCATGGAGCCGGTGTTCGACGTGGCGCTGGCAGCGACCGGCGGAGCACCGTCGATCTCGCAGGACCGGCAGTTGCTCCTGCACAGCGCGACGTGGCCGAGCGATCTGCGCGCCAACCCGCTGCACGGCCGCCAGCGCAACCATGCCGTGAAGCTGCACCGGGAGTGCTGCCTGAACTACCTGCTCCCGCACGAACACCACTGCAACGCCTGCCCGCTGGCGCCGGAACACCGCGGCCTCGCGTGAACAGATCGCAGGCCATTGCGTCTTCTTCCTATCCATCCATCCCACACATATGTCCAAGGCCAAGCTCGTCTACATCCTGTCTTTGAGAAACGCCGCCGCCGACAAGGCCGGCCAGCACGTCGCCTACAAGGGAGAGCAGCGCTACATGACCTCTCCGCTCGAGTACCTGGCCAGGGCGCTCGACGACACCCCGCTGGGCGATGCCTATTCGCTCGAAGGCATCGTGATCGACGACGATCCGCGCTCGCCGCGGGACCAGGCCGCGCTGCAGGACTACGGCTTCTCGTGCCAGCCCGGCAGGAAATGGATCTTCCCGGCCGGCCTGAAGGCGCAGGGCAAGACGCTCACGGACATCTTCCATTCGGTGCCCTCCGAATACCGGCGGCTGCCGCTGGACTCGTCCGACCGCGTGGCCGGCAAGAGCCGCTTCGAACGCACGCTGCTCGACAAGCTGCTGACGCTGCAGGCCGACATCGTCGTGCTCGACGGGCTGCTCGTGATCCTCGACGAGCTGGTGCGGCCCGGTGCGCTGTTCCACCGCAGGATCGTCAACATCCATCCGGGCCTCACCCGCATCGAGTCCCCCTACGAACGCCGCGGCGCCTACGCCACGCTCGATGCGCTGCACGGCGCGCAGGGCCGCAAGGTCGTGAACTGGGAAACGATGGAAAGCGTGGCGGTCACGCCGCTGTTCAAGACCGGCGCCTCGCTGCACTACGTCGACAACGGCATCGATTCCGGCGAAGTGATCCACGACGCGCTGCGCACCACCATCGACCCCGGGGACACCATCCTCGAGCTGCGCTGGAACAACTTCAACCACAGCCTCTTCCCCGCCCTCCACGAGGGCCTGGCCCTGCTTGCAGCGCAACGGCAACCGCTCACCGAAAGAACCGCATGACGTCCACCCCCCATGTTTCCTATGCGGACGGCATGCCGCACGCGATCACGCGCGAAGGCGACACGCTCGGCGTGCGCAACACGCAGGACGGCACGCGTTCGCTCTGGAAGATCGGCCAGGGCGCATCGGGTGCCACGCTCGATTGGATCGATGGCAGCGATGCCTCCACCGCCCATCTGCTGGCGGCGCTCGAAGGCGCATTCGAGCATCACCCATCCTGCAAGGCCCTCACCGTTGCCCCGAGCCACCCGGCCGCGGCGCTCGTGCGCGCCGGCGTGCTGCTGCCGGCCGACGGCGGCCAGGCCCTCGCCTGCCGCGACATGCTGTGGCAACAGCCTGCGCTCTGGCTGCCCACCGTGCACCCGCCCATGGCGCTGCAGTACGCGCTGACCAACGGCAAGCGCCACCCCGTGCGCCCGCCCAAGCCGCGCGGCGTGCTCTACCAGCGCTTCATTCCCTGGCTTGGCAAGACCTTCTCGTTCCGCAGCTTCGACTTCGAGGCCGACCTGCCAAGGTTCAACCGCTGGATGAACGACCCCGACGTGGCCGTGATCTGGGAGGAAGAAGGCGACCTCGACAAGCACCGCCGGTACCTCTCGGCCATCGACCGCGACCCGCACATGTATTCGATGGTCGCCTGCCTCGACGATGAGCCCTTCGGCTACTTCGAGATGTACTGGGCCAAGGAGAGCCGCATTGCGCCGTTCTACGACGTGGACGACCACGACCGCGGCTGGCACGTGCTGATCGGCGAGCCCGCGTTCCGCGGCAAGGCCTTCGCCACCGCGTGGCTCACCTCGATCTCGCACTACATCTTCCTGTGCGACCCGCGCACCCGGCACGCCGTGGGCGAGCCGCGCATCGACCACGTGCAGCAGATCCGCAACCTCGACAAGTCCGGCTACGCCAAGGTGAAGGAATTCGACCTGCCGCACAAGCGCGCGCTGCTCGTCGTGATGCTGCGCGAACGCTATTTCACCGACGCCCTCTGGCTGCCCCGCAGCGACGGCGCCGCCACGCCCGCCCAACACTCTGCGTAAAGGAAACCGTCATGGTGATTCACGACCTCATCGGCATCGGCTTCGGCCCTTCGAACATCGCGCTGGCCATTGCGCTGGACGAGAAACGCCGCGATGGCCGGCGCGTCGACGCGATGTTCATCGAGAAGCAGGCCGGCTTCGCCTGGCACAGGGACATGATGCTGGACCAGGCGCACATGCAGATCTCCTTCATGAAGGACCTGGCGACGCTGCGCAACCCGACCAGCCGCTTCACCTTCATCAACTACCTGCATGAAAAAAAGCGCCTGCAGGACTTCATCAACCTGAAGACCTTCTTTCCCAGCCGCCACGAGTTCAACGACTACCTGGGCTGGGCCGCGGCACAGTTCGAGGATGCCTGCGTCTACGGCG
Organism: Variovorax sp. P4_B10; assembly: GCF_056402375.1. Taxonomy (NCBI): domain Bacteria; kingdom Pseudomonadati; phylum Pseudomonadota; class Betaproteobacteria; order Burkholderiales; family Comamonadaceae; genus Variovorax; species Variovorax sp. P4_B10. The sequence continues at coordinate 24,448 of NZ_JBFUHN010000053.1, forward strand.
AGGAAGTCTTCGAGGTGCTGCCCGAGAGCGAAGCGCACGGCGGCGAGATTTCGCTGCTGCGCGTGCGCTCGCGCGACCGCGCCGGCCACGTGACCGAGCGGCTCGCGCGCAACCTCGTGGTCAGCATCGGCGGCATGCCCAACATTCCGGACGGCTTCCGGCCGCTGCGGGACGACCCGCGCGTCTTCCATTCGAGCAGTTACCTGCGGGACATGGCCTGCCTGCCCGAGGCCGCAAGGATCGCCATCGTCGGCGCCGGCCAGAGCGCGGCCGAGATCTTCATGGACCTGCAGGGCCGGCCGCACGCGCCGCAGGTCGACCTGATCATGCGGGCCCGCTCGATCCGCCCCTCGGACGACAGCCCCTTCGTGAACGAGGTGTTCAACGTCGAGTTCACCGACTACATCTACAGCCGGTCCGACGACGAGCGCGCCGCGCTGATCGACGAGTTCGGCCACACCAACTACGCGGTGGCCGACCTCGACCTGATCCAGCAGATCTTCAAGATGTTCTACGAGCAGAAGGTCCGCGGCGAGAGCCGCATGCGCTTCCTGCCCCGGCACGACATCCGGGGCGCGCATGCCACGGCCGACGGCATCCACCTCAGCCTGTCGGACCAGAACACCGGCCGCGACAGCACCTCGCGCTACGACGCCGTGGTGCTGGCCACCGGCTACGCCCGCGAGCAGCACAAGGCCCTCCTGACGCCGCTCGCCCCGTACCTCGGGGACTTCTCGGTGGACCGCCATTACCGCCTCGGCAGCACGCCGGACTTCCACCCCGCCATCTTCCTGCAGGGCGCCTGCGAGTCCTCGCACGGCCTGAGCGACACGCTGCTGTCGGTCACCTCGGTGCGCACGGGAGAAATCGGCAATGCGCTGCTCAGGGCGATTCCGGCAGGCCCGCCCACGACAGCCGCGAACAGCGCCCGCCACGAGCGCCAGCCGGTCCAGGCCTAGGCGGAGCCTTTCCCGGGGCCGGGGTCGGGCAGGCCAAAAAGAAAAGGAGACAGGTCGCTGTCTCCTTTTTTTTAAGTCAAACGTCTCATGTATGGAAGCGCCAAGGCGCCGGAACCGGCCGGCCTTGGGCGTCGCAACGTGAACACGTCGTATTCAAGCACCTGGAGTATCAACCTTATGCGTCCCCTGCCCCGTCAACGCCTCTTGAATGCCGCACTCGCCGCGGCCTTCGGCACGGCCTTCTCCCTCTGCAGCGTGAGCGCCTCGGCGCAGGCCACGGAACAGCCGCAGGCCTCCGGCGCGGCCCTGCCCGCGATCACCGTGAACGCCGAGTCGCAAGAATCCGCCACCGGCCATGTCAACGGCTACCTCGCCAAGCGCAGCATGGCCGGCAGCAAGACCGACACGCCGGTCGTCGAGACGCCGCAGTCGATCTCGGTCGTCACCGCCGACCGCATGGACGCCATCGGCGCCACCACGGTCAAGGATGCGCTCGGCTACACGCCGGGCGTCAACATCGCCCCGTTCGGCGCCGATTCGCGCTACGACTGGATTGCGATCCGCGGCTTCGACGGCTATGCGCCCGGCTTCTACCTGGACGGCCTGCCGCTGCGCAACAACGGCACCTGGGGCGTATGGAAGACCGAGAACTACGGCAGCGAGCGCATCGAAGTGCTGCGCGGCCCGACCTCGGTGCTCTACGGCATGGCGAGCCCGGGCGGCGTGGTCAACATCGCGAGCAAGCTGCCGACGGCGGAGCCGTTGCGCGAGATCCAGCTGCAGTACGGCAACGATGCCCGCCGCCAGGTGGCCGGCGATTTCTCGGGCGCGCTCGATGCCGAAGGCAAGGTGCTCTACCGCATCACCGGCGTGCTGCGCGACGCCCAGCTGCCCGGCGGCAGTTCGCGCGACGACCGCACCTACATCGCGCCCTCGATCACCTGGAAGCCCTCGAGCGACACCACCTTCACGCTGCTGGCCCAGTACCAGAAGAACCGCGCAGGCGCCTACAGCCGCATTCGCCCCGTTGAGGGCTCGCTGAAGCCGACGCGCATCGGCACCTTCATTCCCAGCGACCTGAACGTCGCCGACCCGAGCTTCGATCACTTCAACCACGACCAGAAGATGATCGGCTACCAGCTCGAGCATCGCTTCAACGACACCTTCACCGCGCGCCAGAAGCTGCGCTACGGCAAGCTCGAGGTCGATTACCGGACCCTGCAGTCGCCGAGCTTCGCTGCCATGGACCCGGCCAACGCGCTGAGCCCCGCCAACTACCGGTACCTGAACCGCGGCGTGTTCGGCAGCCAGGAAAGCACGACCTCGCTCACCATGGACAACCAGCTGCAGGCCGACCTGCGATCCGGCGACTGGCAGCACAAGGTGCTGGTGGGGCTGGACTACCAGCGCACCCGCATCGACCAGTACACCTACAGCAGCGTCGTCGGCGCGCCGCTGCTCGACATCTACGCCCCCGTCTACGGCGGCGCCATCGACCTTCCCGCTCCCTATGTCAATGGCGTGAACCGGCTGGCGCAGACCGGCATCTACGTGCAGGACCAGATCAAGTGGGGCGACCGCTGGTCGCTCACGCTGGGCGGCCGCTACGACACGGCGCAGAGCAGCAACTACAGCCGGCTCGATGGCACCACGCAGCGCATCTCGGAGCACAAATTCACCAAGCGCGCGGGCCTGGTCTACCTGGCACCGAACGGGCTCGCGCCGTACCTGAGCTACTCGGAGTCGTTCGCGCCGATCGGCGCGCTCGATCCGGCCACCAAGACGCCCTTCAAGCCGGAAAGCGGCCGGCAATACGAGGCGGGCATCCGCTACCAGCCGCCGGGCGGAAAGTCGCTCTACAGCGCGGCCATCTTCGACCTGCGCCGCAAGAACTACATCACCTACGACGCGAGCTTCATGCCCAAGCAGACCGGCGAGATCTCGGTGCGCGGGCTCGAACTCGAGGCGACCACCGAGCTCATGCCGCGCCTGAACCTCACGGCCTCGTACGCCTACACGCCGCGCGCCATTGTCACGGCCAGCAGCAGGGTCGAGGAGATCGGCAAGCAGTCGATGTCGGTTCCGCGCAACCGTCTGTCGGTGTGGGCGGACTACCGCTTCAGCAACGGCCTGAAGGTGGGCGTGGGCGCGCGCTTCAACGGCTCGACCCACGGCGACGGGGAAGTGGTCGCGCCGGCCAAGGTGCCGTCATACACGCTGCTCGACGCCATGATCGGCTACGACATCGACCGCTGGACGCTGGCGCTGAACCTGCGCAACCTGACCAACAAGACCTACGTCGCGAATTGCGCCTACGCCTATTGCTACCTGGGCACGCAGCGCACGGCGGTGGCGACGGCCACCTATCGCTGGTAAGCCCCGGCGCGCCAAGGCAAAGGCCGGATGCCCTCGCGGGCATCCGGCCTTTTTTTGCGCAGACCGCCGCGAAACGGCTAGGCGGGATCGAGCGCCAGCAGGCGGTTCTTCACCGTCGCGCCGAACTGCGCGTCGCGGATGATGTCCAGGTGAGCGGTGCGCGCCACGACCTCGCTCGAGAGCACGCGCGCGCGCTCCGGCCAATGGCGCAACACGCCTGGTGCGCGCAGCGAGCCCTCCGCGTGGAACACCTGCACCGAGAGATCCGTCTTCGCCTCAGCGTAGCGCGCGGACTGCACGCGGCTGTCGAGCGTGGCCCACAGCAAATACTCGTAGGCCTCGTCGCCAGTGCCGTCGAGCGGCGATACCCAGGCCGGCGTCAGCAACTGCTCGGCCACCCAGGTCCGCTCGGCATCGCTCATGCGGGCGAACAGCGCTTTCCATTGCGCCGCCATGCCCGACTTCGCGAGCCAGGCGGCCAGCACCTCGTCGGACTGCGTGCGCTGCGCCGGCGTCAACATGCCCGAGGGAACCATCGGCTCCGCCTCGAACACATCGACCGCACCGAAGAACACGATCTCGATGCGCCCCTGCAGCTGCCGCGCCACCTCGAAAGCCAGGTCGCCGCCCAACGACCAGCCCAGCAGTGCGCAGCGCCCCCCGGTGGCCGCCTGGACGATGAAGTCCGCATACTCGGCCGCGAGCTCGCGGATGGCAAAGCCGCGCCAGCGCTTGCGCGTGTAGACATGGCTCACGAAGGCATACACCGGCCGGTCGCCCTGCACCGCGCGCGCCAGCGGCTGGAACTCGCGCGTGTTGACGATCAAACCGGGCAGGCAGAACAGCGGCACGCCCGCGCCGCCTGCATGCAGGCACACCGCGTCGTTCGCGCTCTCGGCTCTCTGGTGCACGCGCGCGGCCAGTTCCCGGAGGCTGCCGGCCTGCATCACATCGGCCAGGCTCAGGTGGCTGCCGCCGGGCAGCTGCTTGCGCACGCGCGCGATCAGCTTGAGGCTCAGGAGGGAATCGCCACCGAGCTCGAAGAAGTTGTCGCCGCGCCCCACGCGCGCCACGCCCAGCACCTCGCGCCAGATCCCGGCCAATGCCTCTTCGACATCGCCTTGTGGCGCCTCATGCGTGCGCTCGCTGCCCAGCCCCTCGGGTTCCGGCAGCGCCTTGCGGTCCACCTTCCCATTGGCGTTCAGCGGCAATGCCGCGAGCGTGACGATCAGGCGCGGCACCATGTAGTCGGGCAGCACCTGGCCGAGGCGTTCGCGCAGCACCGCGCTGTCGATGGTTTGGCCCGCATGCACCGCGATATAGGCCACGAGCGACGTGCTGCCGGGGCCTTCGCGCGCCACCACCACCGCCTCGCGCACTTCGGGCTGCGCGAGCAGCTGCGCCTCGATCTCGCCGAGCTCGATGCGCAGGCCGCGGATCTTCACCTGGTGGTCGATGCGGCCCAGGTACTCGATCTGCCCCTCGGCATTCCAGCGCACCAGATCGCCGGTGCGGTACAGCCTGCCGCCTTTGCCGCCGAACGGATCGGCCACGAAGCGCTCGGCGCTCAGGCCCGGCCGGTTCAGGTAGCCTCGCGCGAGGCTCACGCCCCCAAGGTACAGCTCGCCCGCCACACCGCGCGGCACGAGGTTGAGCTCGGCATCGAGCACATACGCCTGCGTGTCGGTGATCGGCTGGCCGATGGGCACGAGACTCTGGCCGTCGTCGCGACAGGTCCAGCGCGTGACGTGGATGGTGGTTTCGGTTGGGCCGTAGAGGTTCTGCAGCGTGGCGCCGCTCAACCGCTGCAGCGTCTCCTTCTGCGTCTCGGCCGGCATCGCCTCGCCGCCGCAGATGATGTGGCGCAGGCGCGTGCTGGCCTCGATGCCTTCGTGCGCGAGGAAGGCCTGCAGCATCGAAGGCACGAAGTTGAGCGTGGTGACCTGGTGGCGCTGGATCAGTTCGACCAGCCGCGCCGGGTCGCGGTGATCGCCGGGGTTGGCCACCACCAACCGCGCGCCCGCGGTCATCGGCCAGAACAACTCCCACACCGAGACGTCGAAGCCGAACGGCGCCTTGTGCAGCACGGTGTCGTCGCGGGTGAGTCCGTAGGTCCGCTGCATCCAGGCCATGCAGCTGTGCAGTGCATCGTGCCGGATGGCCGCGCCCTTGGGCTTGCCGGTGGAGCCCGAGGTGTAGATCACGTAGGCGAGGTTTTCACCGTGCAATGCAATTTGCGGATCGGCTTCGGACTCGCCGCTGAAGTCGATGCCGTCGATCTCCAGCGTGGTGAGGCTGCTGCGGTCGTCGAGACAGTCGCGCGTGGCGCGGTGCGCCAGCAGCAATTCGATGCCGCTGTCCTGCACCATGTAGGCAAGGCGTTCGGCCGGGTATTCGGGGTCCAGCGGCAGGTAGGCGCCGCCGGCTTTCAGGATGCCGAGCAGGCCCACCACGAGTTCGACCGAGCGCTGCATGGCGATGCCCACGCGCATGTCGGGCTTGACGCCGAGCGCGATCAGGCGGTGTGCCAGGCGGTTGGCGCGCCGGTTGAGTTCGTCGAAGCTCAGTTCCTCGTCGCCGAAAAGCAGTGCCGTGGCCTGCGGCTGCAGCCGAGCCTGTTTCTCGATCGTCCGGTGCACGGGCTCGTGCTGCGGCTCGCGCTGCGCGTTCACGCTCCATGCCGCGAGCTGCGCCTTCTCGGGCGCGTCTATCAGGTCGACGTCGCCCACCGCGTGCCCATCGTCGCCGGCCAGCGCACCGAGCATCGCGACGTAGTGCGCGGTCATGCGTTCGATGGTGGCGGGCTCAAAGAGCTCCGAGGCATAGATGAAGCTCGCATGCAGCCGCCCGTCCGCGTCCTCGCTGGTGCTCAGCACCAGTTCGAACTGCGCCACCGGTGCCGCGAGCGCATAGTCTTCCAGTTCAAGGTCGGGCAGCCGCTTCAGCGTGCGGGAGTCGGTCCGGTCGTGGCTGAACATCACCTGAAACAGCGGGCTCACGCTCAGGCTGCGCTCGGGCTGCAGCGCTTCCACCAGTTGTTCGAACGGAAGGTCCTGGTGCGCCTGCGCGCCCATCGCAGCCGCCTTCGCCTGCGCCAGCACCTTCGCGAGGCTCATGCGGCTTTCGACCGCGCTGCGCATGACCTGCGTGTTGACGAAGAGCCCGATCACGCCTTCCGTCTCCGCCCGATGGCGGTTCGCCACCGACACGCCGACGCGGATGTCCTGCTGCCCGGTGTAGCGGTGCAGCAGGGCCTGGAATGCGGCCAGCAGCACCGCGAAGAGCGTTGCGCCCTGCGCGCGTGCGCGCTGGTGGAGGCCCTGCACCAGCTCGGGCGCAAGGTCGACGCCGTGCCGGGCCGCGGTGTAGTGCCCGCTCGGCCGCCGGCTGTGGTCCGTGGCGAGCTGCAGCGCCGGGTTGGCGGTGCCCAGGCGTTCGGTCCAGTAGGCGAGCTGCCTGTCTTTCTCGCCCGCTTCCAGCCAGTTGCGCTGCCATGCCGCGTAGTCCGCATAGCGGATCGGCAGCGGCGGCTGGTTGACTCCTTCGCCGCGCACCCGCGCGCGGTACTGCGCAACGAACTCGCCCACCAGCAGATGCAGGGAGCCGCCGTCGGACACGATGTGGTGCATCACCAGCACCAGCACATGCGTCTGCGGCGCGAGCCGGATGACGCCCACCCGCATCAGCGGGCCCGCCGTGAGATCGAAAGGGGTTGCGCTCAGGCGGCGGGCTTCTTCGTGCGCACGCGCTTCCACGTCGCCCTGCGCACCGGCCAGGTCGATCACCGGGATGTCGAGATCGACGCGGTCCTGCACGATCTGTTCGCACAGCCCTTGCGCGTCCGGCTGGAACACCGTGCGCAGCGATGCGTGGCGTTCGACCAGTGCCGCAAAGCTGGCCTTCAACGCGTCGATGTCCAGCGCCCCGTGCAGCTTCAGCGCGCCGGAGATGTGGTACGCCGTGCTCTTCGGGTCGAGCTGCCACAGGAACCACTGGCGCAACTGCGCGTAGGACAGTTCGGCCCGGCTCCCGGCCGGCACGGCCACGATGGGGAGTTTGGCGAAATCCACGCCCTGCTTCTGCAGGATGGCCAGAAAGGCTTTCTGCTTTTCCCGGGGCAGACGCGCGAAACGGTCCGCGATGCTGTGCTTGTCGATCTCCATCAATCCTCCAGAAGGTCGAGCAGCGCGGCCATCCGGGCCAGGTCCTCGGCCCCTCCCGCCGCCGCGGCACCGACCTCTTCCTGCACGACGCCGGCCATCGCAGCCAGCGTGGGGTTTTCGAAATAGCGCTTGAGCGGCAACTGGACTGCGAGCTGCTTCTGCACCTTGGTCTGCACGGCCAGCAGGCTCAGCGAGTGGCCGCCCAGCTCGAAGAAGTTGTCGTTGCGTCCGACACGCTCCATCTCGAGCACCTCGGCCCAGATGGCGGCGAGCGCGCTCTCCACCTCGCCCACGGGCGGCGCATACGCACTGCCGCTCGCCAGCTCCGGATCGGGCAGCGCCTTGCGGTCGACCTTGCCGTTCGAATTCAGCGGCACGGCATCGAGCACCATGAGGGCCGCCGGCACCATGTAGTCCGGCAGCTTCTGCAGCAGCCGCTCGCGCAGCACCACGGCGTCCGCCGTCTGCCCCGCGCGCGCGGACACGTAGGCCACGAGCCGCGTGCCACCCGCACCCTCCTTCGCCAGCACGACCGCTTCGCGCACTTCAGGCTGCGCCAGCAGCTGCGCCTCGATCTCGCCGAGCTCGATGCGGAAGCCGCGGATCTTCACCTGGTGGTCGATGCGCCCGAGGTAATCGAGCTGGCCGTCGCCGCGCCAGCGCACCAGGTCGCCGGTGCGGTACAGCCGCCCGCCCGCAGGGCCGAAGGGCGCGGCCACGAAACGCTCCGCGCTCAGGCCGACCCGGTTCAGGTAGCCGCGCGCCAGGCCCGCGCCCGAGACATGCAGCTCGCCCGCCACGCCGACCGGCAGCGGGTTCAGGTCGCCGTCCAGCACCCACATGCCGAGGTCCGGAATGCACGCGCCCACCGGGCTGCTCTGTTCGCCGAGATCGGCGCGCACGATCGGCCGGTAGGTCACGTGCACGGTAGTCTCGGTGATGCCGTACATGTTGACCAGCTGCGGTTGCCGGTCACCGAAGCGTTCGATCCACGGGCGCAGGCTCTCGGGCTCGAGGGCTTCGCCGCCGAAGATCACGCAGCGCAGCGGCGGGCGATCGCCCGCGGCCAGCGCCGCGCTGTGGATCAGCTGCCGGAAGGCCGACGGCGTCTGGTTCAGCACGGTGACCTGCTGCGCGCGCAGCAGCGCCACGAAATCGTCGGGCGAACGGCTGACCCAGAACGGCACGACCACCAGCCTGCCGCCGGTGCACAGCGCGCCGAAGATTTCCCACACCGAGAAGTCGAAGGCGTAGGAGTGGAAGTTCGTCCACACGTCCTGCGGACCGAAGCCGAACCAGGGCTGCGTCGAATCCAGCAGCCGCGTCACGTTGCGGTGGGTCAGCTGCGTTCCCTTGGGACGGCCCGTGGAACCCGAGGTGTAGATGACGTAGACCAGCTGATCGGCATGCACCGCCACCTCGGGCGCATGCGACGGCTCCGCGGCCAGGTCGACCGCATCGAGCGCCAGCACGTGCACGTCGTCCTGCAGCGGGAGCTTCGGCGCCACATGGCTTTGCGTGAGCAGCAGGCGGATGCCGCTGTCCGCGATCATGTAGGCCAGGCGATCGGCGGGGTACTCGGGGTCGAGCGGCACGTAGGCACCGCCGGCCTTCAGGATGGCGAGCAGGCCCACCACCATCTCGATGGAGCGTTCCACCGCAATGCCCACCTTCACCTCCGGCGCCACGCCGAGGCCGATGAGCCGGTGCGCGAGCCGGTTGGCGCGCAGTTCGAGTTCGGCGTAGCTCAAGCTTTCATCGCCGAAGACCACTGCCGTCGCATCCGCATGCAATGCGGCCTGCCGTTCGAACCAGCGATGCACGGGCTGCCCGGTGTCGCTGGCGTGCATGTTCTTCGCAGGTTCGGGTGGCGACGAATCGCCCTCGTCCTGCAGCCCGATGTCGCCCACCCGCGCGCCCGGTGACTGCGCGAGCGCTTCGAGCAGCGTCTCCATGCGGCGCGCCAGCGTCTGCACGAGCGCCTCGCCGAACTGGCTGCGCGCATGGCTGTAGCTCAGCACCAGCGTCTCGCCCTGGTTCACCGAGACGGTCATCGGGTAGTTCGTCTCCTCGCGGTTCCAGACCTCGCCGAAGCGCAGCCTGTCGGGTGCACCCTGCTTCAGCGCCTGGTCCAGCGGATAGTTCTCGAACACCACGATGCTGTCGAACAGGTCCTGCCCGCCCTGGCCCGCCCAGCGCTGGATCTCGTAGAGGGGCGTGTGCTCGTGCGCCTGCGCGCCGAGGTTCTGCGCCTGCAGCGCGCGCAGCCAGTCGCCCACGCGCTGTGCCGGCTGCAGCGTGGCGATYACCGGCAGCGTGTTGATGAACAGGCCCAGCATCTGCTGCGCACCCGGCAGCTCCACCGGCCTGCCCGCCACTGTGGCACCGAAGCTCACCGTGCGCTGCCCCGTATGACGGGCCAGCAGCAGGGCCCAGGCGGCCTGCACCAGCGTGTTGAGTGTCACGCGTTCGCGCTTCGCCGCTTCCATCAGCGCGCGCGTGCGCGGCGCTCCAATCTCGCAGCGGTGCATGCCGTAGCCGGCCTGCGCATCGCGCGGCTTGGGCAGCGTGTTGGCCAGCCATGTGGGGCCTTCGGTGCGGCCCAGCTGCTCGCGCCAGTAGCGCTCGTCGGCCGCACCGTCGCGCTGCTGCAGCCACGCGATGTAGTCCGCGTAGCGCCCGCCCTGGGATGCGAGGGCTTCGCCGGCGTAGTGCCGCAGCATCTCGCCCATCAGCTGCGAGGTGCTCCAGCCGTCCAGCAGCAGGTGGTGCATGGTCCAGACGAAGTGGTGCTTGCCGTCGTGCGTGTGCACCAGCACCAGCCGCATCAGCGGGGGCTGGGCCAGATCGAAGCCCTGTGCGAGCTGCGCCTGTGCCAGGTCGTCGAGCGCGCGGGCGATGTCACTGTTGCCGCGCCAGTCGTGCTCGGCCATCGGCAACTCGATCTGCCGGGCCACCCATTGCAAGGCGGGCTCGCCCACGAGGAAGCCGGTGCGCAGCACCTCGTGCCGCTCCAGAAGCGCGCGCCATGCGGCCTTGAAGCGCGCGACGTCAAGTCCGTCGATGTCGACACGCAACTGGTTCAGATAGGCACTGCCGCCAGGCGCATAAAGGCTGTGGAACAGCATGCCCGCCTGCATCGGCGAGAGCGGGTACAGGTCCACCAGGTTCGCCACCGGAACCGGCAGGGCATCGAGCTGCTGCGGGCCGATGCGGGCCAGCGGAAAGTCCGATGGCGTCACGCCCTGCGCACCGCTGGTGCAATGCCCCACCAGCGCTTCGAGCTCCTGCTGGAAGCGCTGCACCCAGCCCGCCACGGCGCCGCGGTCGTGGCGCGCCTGGCTGTAGCTCACACGCAGCGTCAGTACGCCTTCGTAGACCTGGCCGTTGACCGCGAACTCGTGCGTCAGCGGTGCGCCCGGGTCCACCGGCGCACCGCTCGGTTCCTGCGCCAGCACCCATTGCGCGCGCTCGTCGAAGCCCGCGTCGAACTGGCCGAGGTAATTGAAGACGACCTGCGCCTGCGGCAGCGCGCGCAGCGCCTGTTGTTGCGCGGCGTTGCCGAGGTGCTTGAGCACACCGTGCCCCAGCCCCTTGTCGGGGATGCGGCGCAGGCTTTCCTTCACGCGCTTGATCGCTTCGCCCGGTTCGCCCAGCGGATCGAGCGCGACCGGGGACAGCGTCGTGAACCAGCCGACGGTGCGCGACAGGTCGATGTGGTCGAACAGGTCTTCGCGGCCATGGCCCTCGAGGTCGACCAGCACCTTGGCGTGGCCGGCCCATGCGCACAGCGCGCGGCCGAGCGCGGTCAGCAGCAGGTCGTTGGCCTGCGTGCGGTAGGCCGCGGGCGCGTCCTTCAGCAGCGCCTGCGTCGTCGCCTTGTCCAGCCGGAGCTCGACGGTCTGCTGGTCGGCGACGGTGTTCGATCCCTCGGGGCGGGCGCACGGCAGGCTCGCGGGAACGTCCGCCAAGGCCTGCCAATGGCCGATCCCTTCGGCATGGTCTTGGGCGTAGCCCTGCAGTGCGGTGGTCCAGTCCTTGTAGCTACTGCTCTTGGCGGGCAGCACGATGGCCTGCCCCGCGAGGCTCTGGCGGTAGGCGTCCTGCAGGTCTTCCAGCAGGATGCGCCACGACACGCCATCGACCACCATGTGGTGAATGGCCACCAGCAGCCGCGATTCGCCGCCCGGCAGCTCGACCGCGAGCGCGCGCAGCAGCGGTCCGCGCGCGAGGTCCAGGCTGCGCTGCGCTTCGTCGCAGAGCGCTTCGAGCTGCGCCGCGTCGCGGGCCTTGCGCACCCACAGCAGTTCGTCGAGTTCGCTCTGCGGCATCGCCGCGTAGCGCTGGTGCCATGCGCCTTCGGCATCCTGGCTGTAGCGCAGGCGCAGGCTGTCGTGGTGCTGCACCACCGCCCGCAATGCCTGCCGGAAGCCCGGCAGCTGCAGCGGCTCGCGGCACTTCAGCAGCACCGCCTGGTTCCAGTGGTTGCGCACCGGCATCTGCATCTCGAAGAACGCATGCTGGAACGGCAGCAACGGCGCTTCACCCTGCACATCGCCAGCGGCCGGGCGCTTCGCATCGCCCACCGGTTCGGCCGCGCCCGCAAGCTGCGCCACGGTCTGGCGCTCGAAGATCTGCTTGGGGCTCACCTTCCAGCCCGCGAGGCGCAGCCGCGCCACGATCTGCAGGCTCAGGATCGAATCGCCGCCCAGCTCGAAGAAGTTGTCGTTCCGTCCCACGCGCTCCAGGCCGAGCACGCCGGTCCAGACTTTCGCGATGGCCTGTTCGGCCTCGCCCTGCGGCGCTTCGTACGCCTTTTCGTCCTGCAGGAGTCCGGGCTCCGGCAGGGCCTGGCGGTCGACCTTGCCGCTGGGGCTCAGCGGCAACGCGTCGACCACCACGATGGCCGAAGGCACCATGTAGTCGGGCAGCGCGCGCGCGAGCCGCTCCTTCAACACCGCCACGTCGACGGACCGCGCCGCCTTCAGCGACACATAGGCCGCGAGCCGCGCGCCGGCCGGCCCGTGGCGCGCGATCACCACGGCTTCGCGCAGTTCGGGCTGGGCCAGCAGTTGCGCTTCGACCTCGCCGAGCTCGATGCGGAAGCCGCGGACCTTCACCTGGTGGTCGATGCGGCCCAGGTATTCGAGCTGGCCGTCGTCGCGCCAGCGCACCCAGTCGCCCGTGCGGTAAAGCCGCCCGCCGTCCGCATCGAAGGGATCGGCCACGAAGCGTTCAGCCGTGAGCGCGGCGCGATGCAGGTAGCCACGCGCCAGCCCCGCACCACCGAGGTACAGCTCGCCCGCGACGTTGCGCGGCACCAGGTTGAGGTCGGCATCGAGCACGCGCGCGCTGCGGTCGCCCACAGGCCGGCCGATGGGCGCGTAGCCCTCTTCGAAGCTCGCCGCGCCATCGACCTTCCACAGCATCGGCGTCACCACCGCTTCGGTGGGTCCGTAGCCGTTGATCAGCAGTTCGGGCTTCAGGTGCCGGCGCACCGCGTCGAAGCCTTCGCGCGACATCGCCTCGCCGCCGAAGGAATACAGCTGCACCGGCGGGCAGCGGCCGGTGTCGCGCGCCCAGTCGGCCAGCTGGCGCAGGTAGGCCGGCGGAAAGCCGGCATTGGTCACGCCATGGCGCTGCATCGCGTCCAGGGTCTGTTCGGCCGTCCACAGCGACGCATCGCGCAGCAGCAGCGAAGCGCCGCAGCACAGGGCCGTGAAGAGGCGCTCGTGCGCGCCGTCGAAAGAGAAAGAGAGGAAGTGCAGCTCGCAGGACTGCGGCCCCATCTCGTACAGCACGGCCGTTTCCACGCAATGCGCGGCAAAAGGCCCGTGCGACACCATCACGCCCTTGGGCATGCCGGTCGAGCCCGAGGTATAGATGATGTAGGCCAGGTTGCCGGCATGCACCGCGATGCCGGGCGAGTGGTCTGGCTCGGCGGCCAGGTCGAGCGTGTCGAGCTGCAGCACACGCACATGCTCGCCGCAGGGAATGCGTGCCTTCACATGGCTTTGCGTCACGAGCAGGTCGATGCCGCTGTCCGCCACCATGTAGGCCAGCCGGTCCGCGGGGTACTCCGGGTCCAGCGGCACGTAGGCGCCACCGGCCTTCAGGATGCCGAGCAGGCCGACCACCACGTCGAAGGACCGCTCCACCGCGATGCCGACGCGCGTGTCCGGCTTCACGCCGAGCGCGATCAGCCGATGGGCCAGGCGGTTGGCGCGGCGGTCGAGCTCGCCATAACTCAGCGACTCGTCGCCGAACAGCAGGGCCGTGGCCTCGGGGCGCTCGCAGGCCTGCCGCTCCATCAGGCGATGCACGGGTTCGCCTCCCTGCCCGGCCGGTGCGTTGACACCCCACTGCGCGAGCAGATCCTTCTCACCGGCCGCGAGCATGTCGATGTCGCCCACTGCCTGCGCCGGGCTGTCGGCCAGCGCGCTCAGCACCGACAGGTAGTGCCCCGCCATCCGCGCGATGGTCTCCGCATCGAACAGCTCCTGCGCATAGTGGAAGCTGGCCCGCACATGGCCCTGGGCATCTTCGATGGTGCTCAGCGTGAGTTCGAACTGCGCGGACTGCCCGCCCAGTTCGTGATCCTGCATCGTCAGGCCCGGCAGGTTCTCCAACGCGCGATGGTCGCGCCGCTGGTGGTTGAACATCACCTGGAACAACGGCGCCGTTCCCAGGCTGCGCTCGGGCTGCAGGGCCTCCACCAGCTGTTCGAACGGCAGGTCCTGGTGCGACTGCGCGCCCAGCGCCGCATCCCGCGTGGCTTCCAGGGCCTGCAGCAGGCTCGTGCGGCTGGTCAGCACATTGCGCAGGACCTGCGTGTTGACGAAGAAGCCGATGACCTTTTCAGCCTCCACGCGATGGCGATTGGCCACCGGCACGCCGACGCGGATGTCCTGTTGCGCGGTGTGGCGGTGCAGCAGCACCTGCAGCCCCGTGAGCAGCACCATGAACAACGTGGTGCCCTGGGCCTGTGCGCGCCGATGCAGCGCATCGACCACCTTCTGCGGCAGCAAGATGTCATGGCGGGCGGCGCGGTATCTACCGTCCGCACGCCGCGCGCGGTCCGTCGGCAATTGCAGCACCGGATGCTCGGTGCCCAGATGCGCTTTCCAGTAGTCGAGCTGGCGCTCCTTCTCGCCGGCCTCCAGCCAGTGCCGCTGCCAGACGGCGTAGTCGGCGTACTGGATCGGCAAGGGCGCAACCCGCGACGGCTGTCCGTTGGCCCGTGCGCGGTAGTGCGCCACGAATTCGTCCACGAGGATCTGCAGCGACCAGCCGTCGGACACGATGTGATGCATCACGACGACGAGCAGGTGTGTCTGTCGGTCCAGGCGGATCAGCGCGACCCGCAGCAGCGGATCGGCCGTCAGGTCGAAGGGTGTCTCGGCGATGCGCCGGGCTTCTTCCTGCGCACGTGCATCGCGTTCGCCGTCCGCGAGCATGCCGAGGTCGACGAGCGGAATCTCCAGCCCCGCGCGCTGCTGCACCACCTGCTCGACCAGGCCTTCGGCATTCGCGCGGAACACCGTGCGCAACGATTCATGGCGTTCGATCAATGCGTCGAAACTCGCCTGCAGCGCGTCCCTGTTCAACAGGCCCTGAAGCCGGAGCGCACCGGTGATGTGATAGGCCGAGCTGCCCGGCTCCAGTTGCCAGAGGAACCACTGGCGCATCTGGGCATACGAAGGCGCGCAGGCAACACGCGCCGCCTCGTCGCGCGCAAGAATCGGAAACTGCCCGATGGTCAGCCCCTCGGCACGGATCTTCTGGTACACCGCGCGGCGCTGCGCCGGGTTCAGCCTGGAGAAACGCTTGCCGATCTGGTCATGGGTGGCCGCGATGTCCATCAAGCGATCTCCAGGCTGTCCATGAAGGCGTCGATGTCGGAGAGAGACTGGGCCACGGGTTTCCTTTCGCCGGCACCTGCAATGAGTCCGGCCATGTCCATCAGGACAGGCTGTCGAAAAATGTCGGCGACCGTCAGGTCCGCATGCATCGCGCCCTGCACCCGGGCGACCACCTGCACGGACATGAGCGAATGCCCGCCGAGTTCGAAGAAGTTGTCGTGGCGGCCCACGCGCGGCACGCCGAGCACCTCGGCCCATACGGCCGCCAGCGCTTCTTCGGTGCCGCCCTGCGGCGCCTCGTAGGCCTGGGCGCTCGCGCGCTCGGTTTCGGGCAGTGCCTTGCGGTCGACCTTGCCATTGGGGTTCAGCGGCAGGGTCTCCAGCACCATGACAAGGCCGGGCACCATGTAGTCGGGCAGCGCCCGGCCCAGCCGTTCGCGCAGGCGCGCCGTGTCGATGGCCTGCCCGGCCTGCGCCGAGACATAGGCCACGAGTCGTGCGCCGCCCGCGCCCCCGCTGGCAACGACGACGGCCTCGCGCACTTCGGGCTGCGCGAGCAGCTGGGCCTCGATCTCGCCCAGCTCGATGCGAAAGCCGCGGATCTTCACCTGGTGGTCGATGCGGCCCAGGTAGTCGAGCTGGCCTTCGCTGTTCCAACGCACCAGGTCGCCGGTGCGGTAGAGCCTGCCACCGCCTTCGCTGTCGAACGGATCGGCCACGAAGCGCTCGGCGGTCAGCGCCGCGCGCTGCACATAGCCGCGCGCAAGCCCCGCGCCGCCCAGGTAGAGCTCGCCCGCAGCGCTCGGCGGCATCAGGTTCAGCTCGGCATCGAGCACATAGGTCCGCGTGTCGTCGATCGGCTGGCCGATCGCCACCTGACCGCGCCCGTCGTCGCGGCAGGTCCAGTGGGTCACGTCGATGGCGGCTTCGGTGGGGCCATAGAGGTTGTACAGCGCAGCCTGCGGCAGCCGTCGGAACACCTCGTTCTGCGCTTCGGCGGGCAGTGCCTCGCCGCTGCAGACGATGCGCCGCAGGCTGGTGCAGGCCTCGACACCTGGGTGCGCGAGAAAGGCCTGGAGCATCGAGGGCACGAAGTGCAGCGTGCTCACTTCATGCGTTCGGATCAGCTGGGCGAGACGCGCCGGCTCGCGGTGGTCGCCGGGGTTGGCCACGGCCAGCCGGGCGCCGAACATGAGCGGCCAGAAGAATTCCCATACCGACACGTCGAAGCTGAACGGCGTCTTCTGCAGCACGGTGTCCGCTTCGCCGAGCGGGTAGGCCTGCTGCATCCAGACCAGCCGGTTGTAGAGCGCACCGTGGCGGTTGGCCGCGCCCTTGGGCTTGCCGGTCGATCCCGAGGTGTAGATCACATAGGCCAGGTTCTCGCTGTGGAGCGACACGGCGGGGTTGTCTTGCGGGTGGCCGCCGAGGTCCAGCGTGTCGAGTGCCAGCACCGGCGTGGCGGCCTGCAGCGGCAGGCGCTCTTCCAGGTGGCTCTGCGTCAGCACCAGCGCAAGCCCGCTGTCTTCCACCATGTAGGCGATGCGGTCCACCGGGTACTCCGGATCGAGCGGCACATAGGCGCCGCCCGCCTTCAGGATCGCGAGCAGGCCGACCACGAGTTCGATGCTGCGCTCCAGTGCCACGCCGACCTTCACCTCGGGGCGCACGCCCTCCACGATCAGGCGGTGCGCCAGTTGATTGGCGCGGCGGTTGAGTTCGCCGTAGCTCAGGACTTCATCGCCGAAGATCAGCGCGACGGCATCCGGGCGCTCAGCCGCCTGTTGTTCGATCAGGCGGTGCACGCATTGCGCTTCACCGCGGCGATGGGTGTTGACGCCCCACTGCGCGAGCTGCTCTCGCTCCGCGTCGCCCAGCAGTTCCAGTTCGCCCAGCTTCGACGCCGGCCGGCGCACGAGCGCTTCCAGCACGCGCTGGTAGTGACCCGCCATGCGCTCGATGGTCTGCGGCTCGAACAGCTCGGCCGCATAGCGGAAGTTGGCTCGGATGCCGCCGTCTTCGCGCTCGATGGTTTCCAGCGTCAGCTCGAAGGGCGCCGCGCGTTCTTCAAGATCGATGCGCCGCACCTGCAGCGCGGGCCAGCCCCGCAACGGCCTGTCCCCCTGCCCGAGGTGGTTGAACATCACCTGGAACAGCGGCGCGGCGGTGTGCCTGTGCTCCGCGCGCAACGCCTGCACCAGGCGTTCGAACGGCAGGTCCTGGTGCGCCTGCGCTTCGAGCGAGGTGTCGCGGACCTGCGCGAGCAGTTCGGCCAGGCGGGTCTGCGCATGCAGGCGCGCATCGAGCACGAGCGTGTTGATGAAGATGCCGATGACGCCCGAGGTCTCCGGACGGCTGCGGCCCGCGACGGGCACGCCGACGCGAATCTCGTTCTGGCCGGTGTAGCGGAACAGCAAGGCATGGAAGGCCGTGAGCAGCGCCATGAACAAGGTGCCGCCCTGCGCGCGCGACAGATGCTTCAGTTCCTGCGCGAGGCCGGCGGGCAGGTCGAGCGAATGCTGTGCCGCGCTGTAGTGGGCCTCGGCGGCGCGCGGCCGGTCGGTGGTCAGCGCGAGCACCGGCTGGCTGGCGCCGAGGCGCTCGCGCCAGTAGGCCAGCTGCCGCTCGCCTTCGCCGTTCCCCAGCCACTTGCGCTGCCATTGGCTGAAGTCGACGTAACTGATCTCCGGCTCGGGCCGCGTGTCAGGCATGCCTTGGGTCCGCAAGGCATAGGCCTCAGCGAGGTCGTCGAGCATGAGCTGGACCGACCATGCGTCGGAAATGACGTGATGCATCATGAGCAGCAGCTGGTGCTCGCCATCGGCCATCTTCAGCAAGGCGCAGCGCAGCAAGGGGCCGGTCGTCAAGTCGAAGGCGGTGCGGCAGACCTGCGCCACCGCTTCGTCGTAGCGGGTTTCGCGCGCATCGGCATCGAGCACGCTGAGATCGACGAAGGGAATGTCGATGCGCACTTCCGCCATGACACGCTGCTCGGGCAGGCCTTCGGGGCCGGGGCCGAACACGGTCCGCAATGCTTCGTGGCGCCTGGCGATCGCCTGCATCGCATCCTGCAGCGCCGCCACATCGAGCGCCCCCGAAAAGCCCAGCCCGCCACCGACGTGATAAGCCGTGTTCGCGGGGTTCAGCTGCCACAGGAACCACTGGCCCTGCTGCGCGAAGGACACGGGCACGGCGCCGTCGATGTGGCCCCGCACGATGGCCTCGCGCGCGGGTGCCGCGTTGCCGCCCTGCTTCAGGCGGCGCTGCAGCAGGCTCAGCTGCGCGGGCGACAGCCTCGCGCGCCGTTCGGAAAGAAGAGGTGTCTCGCTCATGATGAAAAACTTGCAGTGATGCGATCCGCTGCCGGATGCAGGTCGTCGGTGGTCGGGGCCTCGCGTTCGATCTCCTCGATCAGCCGCAGCTCGACCAGCGCGGCCAGCTCGGCCACGGTCGGCGCCTTGAAGAAATCGGCCGGCTGCAGCTCCACGCCATAGGCCTTGCGCACGCGGGACAGCAGGCGGATCGCCAGCAGCGAGTCGCCGCCCAGTTCGAACAGGTTGTCGTGCACGCCCACGGGCGCGATGCCGAGTGCTTCGGTCCACAGCGCGGCCAGCCCTTCTTCCAGCTCGCCTTCGGGTGCGGCATAGGGTGTGGGCAGCACGGGGCGTGAATGGCTGGCGCGTGCTTCGGTTGCCGGTTCAGCGCCCAAGGCGTCGAGCAGGTTAGCCAGCGGACGCAGGCGCGGCGCCAGCGGCGAAACGGACACCACCGTCTGCGGCAGGTCGGGGCCGTTGACGATGCGCTCGAAGGCGAGCACGCCGGTGCGCTCGTCGAGGCCGACGCCTTCGGGCAGGTCCATGTCGGCCGCGGCGCCGACATCGCGCCAGGCGTCCCAGTTCACCGAGAACACCGGCAGCGCGGAAGTACGGCGGTGCGCCGTCGCCAGCGCATCGAGGTAGGCGTTGGCAGCGGCATAGTCGCTGCGGCCCAGGCCGCCGACGAGCGTGGCGATGGAGGAACAGAAGAGCACGAAATCCAGCGGCTCGCCGCGCAGTGCATCGAGCAAGGCGCGTGTGCCCGCCACCTTCGGCGCGAAGGCGGCTTCCACCTGCGCCCGGGTGCGCTGGACGATCATGCCGAGCCCCGGGTCCATGACGGCGTGGACCACGCCGTTGACCGCGCCGAAGCGCGCATGCGCCGCCGCCAGCGCGTCGCGCAGCTGCGCGGGGTCGGTGACATCCGCGGTCACCGTCAGCACTTGCGCGCCGGCCGCTTCGAGTTCGATCAGCTGCCGCAGCTTGCGGCGCAACGCCGCGGGGTGGTCGGCCGCCGCGACGATGCGCTCCCAGTCGCCGCGCGCGGGCAGCGGTGTGCGGCCGAGCAGCACCAGGCGGGCCTTCCATGCGCGGCTCAGGTGCCGCGCCAGCGCCAGGCCCACACCGCCCATGCCGCCGGTGATGAGGTACACGCCGCCCTCGCGAAGCCGCGGCGTGGCGGGCTGCACCGGCAGCGGTTCGTAGCTCTTGGTCCAGCGATGCGGTCCGCGGTAGGCGACCACGAAGTCGTCCGGTGCGGACGCTGCCTCGTCGGCGACCCGGCGCGCCAAGTCGCTTTCGGCCGCGCTTTCCGGCGCGGGCAGCACCACGTCGACGACGCGGCAAGCGACCGACGGATATTCCTGGCCCAGCACCTTGGCGATGCCGAGCAGCGTCGCCTTCTCGGGCGCCAGCGCCTCGGTGCCGGCGACATCCTCGAGGCGGTCGGTGACGATGGTCAGCGCCAAGGGGGCCCGGCTCGATGCGCCCACGGCGTCCAGCGCATGGGCCAGTGCGAGCAGGCTGAAGCAGCCGGCGTCGAAGACCTCCGCATGCGACGGCGCGGGCCGGTCGCCGTCCAGGCTCCACAGGTGATGGAGGCTGTGCACCGGCCCCGCTTCGGCTTCCACCGCGCGCAGCAGGGCTTCGTGGTCGGCGCGTTCACCCGATCGCACCGTGTACTGCCCGGGCGCGGTGCGTGCAAAGCGCGGGCCGCGCAAGGCCAGCACCACCTGCCCGCCGCGCTCTCGCAGCGTGCGGGCCAGCCGGTCGGTGAAGCTGTTGGCATCGCCCAGGATCAACGTGCAGCCTGTGCGGTCGGCGCGCTGCCCAGTGGGCGGCAACAGTGTGCTTCGCTGCCAGTTCGGTGCATAGAAGAGACCGGTGGCGGCACCCGGCGATGAAGGCCTTGCGGTATCCCCGGCCTCGACCCAGAAGCGCTGGCGCTGGAAGGCATAGGTCGGCAGCGGCACGCGGCGGCGCTCGCCGCCTTCATGGCATGCGGACCAGTCGATGTCGACACCGGCGGTCCACAGGCCTGCAACCGCGTTGGCCAGCTGCTGGCTGTTGCGCGCAGTCTGCTGCGCATGCGCCTGGCTGGCCCAGAGGCCAGCGGCCGAGCTGCTGCCCGGATGCTGGCGCGCGAGCCCGGTCAATGTCTCGCCCGGACCGACTTCGAGCACCACGCGGCCAGCCTTGTCGAAGATATGACGCAGGCCATCGGCGAAACGCACGGTGTGACGCAAATGTCGGCCCCAGTACGCGGGGCTGGTCGCCTCCTGCGCGGTGATCGGCCGGCCGGTGAGGTTGGAGATGAAAGGGATGCGCGGCGCATGGCGCGGCACCGAGGCGACCAGTTGCTCTAACGCGGCCACCGCCGGATCGACCAGGCGCGAATGGAAGGCCACGGCGACATGCAGGCGGCGCGGCAGATGCTGGCGCGCGCGCAGCGCTTCCTCGGCACGCGCGATGGCTTCGGGGGTTCCGGCCAGCACGCAGAGCTGTTCGCCGTTCACCGCCGCGAGGTCGCAGCCTGCCGCGAGGAAAGGCGCGAGTTCGGACTCGGGCAGCGGCACGGCGAGCATCGCGCCGGCCGACAGCGCCTGCACGAGGCGCGCACGCTGCGCAACGATGCGCAGCGCATCTTCCAGCGAGAACACGCCCGCCACGCAGGCGGCGACGTATTCGCCGAGGCTGTGGCCCATCATCAGCGCGGGCTTCACGCCGCAGTGCAGCCACCACTGCGCCATGGCGTACTCGACGGCAAAGAGCGCCGGCTGCGCGACCTCGATGTGGAACAGGCGCTCGTTCGCCAGCGCTTCGTCGCCGGCGGCGGGGAACAGCAGCGGGTGCAGGTCGATGCCGCTTTGCGCACGCAGCAAGGCCATGCAGCGATCGAGCGCCTCGCGGAACACGGCGCGCTCGCGATAGAGCGCCGCGCCCATGAAGGCATGCTGGCTGCCGCTGCCCGGGAAGAGAAAGACCACCTCGGGCGCGGAAGCCAGCACCTGGCGGGATGCGGTGGCCGGGGAAACCAGCATCTGCGCGGCCATCTCCGGATCGTTCGCCACCACCGCGCTGCGCCATGCAAAGGCGCGGCGTCCGGTTTGCAGCGTGTGCGCCACGTCCTGCAGCGCCTGCGCGGGCTGTGCCTGCAGATGCGCCGCGAGTTGTGTCCGGCCTTGGGCCAAGGCAGTCTCGCTCTTGGCCGACACGGGCAAGACCTGCCAGGCCGGCGCCGCCGCCGCATTCGCAGCGACCGGTGCTTCTTCGAGCACGACGTGCACATTGGTGCCGCCGATGCCGAAGGAACTCACGCCCGCACGGCGCGGCACCCGGCCCTCGACCCACGCGCGCGCCTCGGTGTTCACATAGAACGGGCTGGCCGCGAAATCGATCTGCGGATTGGGTTGCTCGAAATGCAGGCTGGGCGGCAGCACGCGGTGCTTGAGCGCCATCGTCGCCTTGATGAGCCCCGCCACGCCGGCGGCGGCATCGAGGTGGCCGATGTTGGTCTTCACCGAACCCACGGCGCAGTAGCCGCGCCGCTCGGTGTCGGCGCGAAAGGCCTGGGTGAGCGCGGCGATCTCGATCGGGTCGCCGAGCGTGGTGCCGGTGCCGTGCGCTTCCACGTAGCCGATGGTGTCCGCCGCCACGCCCGCGATGAGCTGCGCCGCGCGGATGACTTCGGCTTGCCCGTCCACGCTGGGCGCGGTGAAGCCGACCTTGGCGGCGCCGTCGTTGTTGGCGGCCGAGCCCTTGATCACCGCGTGGATGGTGTCGCCGTCGCGCAGCGCATCGTCGAGGCGCTTGAGCACGACCACGCCGGCGCCGCTGCCGATCAGCGTGCCTGCGGCCTTCGCGTCGAAGGCGCGGCAGTGGCCGTCGGGCGACAGGATGGCGCCCGCCTGGTAGCGGTAGCCGCCCTCCTGCAGCAGGTTGAGCCACACGCCGCCCGCGAGGGCCATGTCGCAGTCGTGGCCCAGCAGGGCCTGGCATGCGGTGTGCACGGCCACCAGCGATGTCGAGCAGGCGGTCTGCACGGTGACCGCGGGGCCGCGCAGGTCGAGCTTGTAGGCGACGCGCGTGCACAGCGAGCCGCCGGAGTTGCCGTTCATCAGCCCCAGCAGGTCGGCAATGCCGCTCTCGGCGCCGAGGCCGAAGGACGGCAGCAGGTTGCGGATCAGGTACAGGTTGGTGCCCTCGCCCGCATAGACGCCGACCTTGCCCGGCCAGCGCGCGACGTCGCAGCCCGCGTGTTCGAGCGAAGCCCAGGCGCACTCCAGGAAGACGCGCTGCTGCGGATCGAGGGTCTCGGCTTCGCGCGGCGTGTAGCCGAAGAAGCCCGCGTCGAACTGGTCGAAGCCGTCGAAGCGCACGCCGGCCTTCACGTACTCGGGATCGTCCAGCAGGCTCTGCGGCACGCCGCGCGCGCGCAGCTCGTCATCGGTGAAGCGCGACACCGACTCCACGCCGCCCTGCACATTGCGCCAGAAGGCGTCCACATCGTCCGCGCCGGGAAAGCGCCCGGCCATGCCGACGATGGCGATCTCGATGCCCGTCGGTTCGGAGAGCTCGTGGGGGGTGGACATCAGTTGACTCTCTCTGTCGCCTTGCGGCGTTGAAGCATGGCGGCGCGCTGGCGCAGCGCCCTGTCGTCGCTGGCCGCGGCCGCGGCGGCGGACGACGCGGCACCGGCCGGCGCCTGCGCGATCCACTGGGCCAGCGATTCGATGGTGGGGTACTTGAAGAGGTTGACCACGGGGATCGTGGCCTGCAGCCGGTCTTCCAGCAGGCGGTGCGCGCGGATCAGCAGCAGCGAGTGGCCGCCGAGGTCGAAGAAGTTGTCGTGCAAGCCGACCTTCGCGATCTGCAGCACCTCGGACCAGACGGCGGCCACGGTCTGCGCGACATGACCCTGCGGTGCTTCGTAGGCAAGCTCGCTGGCGAAGGCCGGCTCCGGCAGCGCCTTGCGGTCGACCTTGCCGTTGGCATTGAGCGGCAGGCTGTCGAGCACGGCGAAGGCGCGCGGGACCATGTAGTCGGGCAGCACCTGTGCAAGTCGCTCCTTGAGCACCGCAGTGTCGATGGCCTGCTCCGCATGCGCCGCGAGGTAAGCCACGAGGCGTGCGCCGGCCGGGCCTTCCTTCGCCACGACGACGGCTTCGCGCACCGCGGGCTGCGCAAGCAGTTGTGCTTCGATCTCGCCGAGCTCGATGCGGAAGCCGCGGATCTTCACCTGGTGGTCGATACGGCCCAGATACTCCAGCTGCCCCTCGCCATTCCACCGCACGAGGTCACCGGTGCGGTAGAGCCTTCCGCCGCCTTCGCTGTCGAACGGATCGGCCACGAAGCGCTCCGCGCTCAGGCCCGCCCGCTTCAGGTAGCCGCGGGCCAGGCTGATGCCGCCCAGGTACAGCTCGCCCGCGACACCCTGGGGCACGAGGTTCAGGTCGGCATCGAGCACGTGGGTGCTGGTGTGGCTGATCGGCTGGCCGATGGGCACCTGGCTCTGGCCATCGTTGCGGCAGGCCCAGTGCGTGACGTGGATGGTCGTTTCGGTCGGGCCGTAGAGGTTCTGCAGGCCCGCGCCGTGCAGGCGCTCGAGCGTCTCCTTCTGCGTTTCGGCCGGCATCGCCTCGCCGCCGCAGATGATGTGGCGCAGGCGCGTGCTGGTCTCGATGCCCTTGTGCGCAAGGAAGGCCTGCAGCATCGAGGGCACGAAGTTGAGCGTGGTGACCTGGTGGCGCTGGATCAGCGCGACCAGCCGGGCCGGGTCGCGGTGGTCGCCGGGGTTGGCAACGACCAGCCGTGCGCCCGATGTCATCGGCCAGAACAGCTCCCACACCGACACATCGAAGCCGAACGGCGCCTTGTGCAGCACGGTGTCGGCGCGCGTCAGCTGGTAGAGGCCCTGCATCCACACCATGCAGCTGTGCAGCGCGCTGTGGCGGATCGCCGCGCCCTTGGGCTTGCCGGTGGAGCCCGAGGTGTAGATCACATAGGCGAGATTCTCGATGTGCAGGCCGACCTGCGGATCGCCGTCGGGTTCACCGCCGAGGTCCGCTGCATCGACTTCCAGCACGGTCAGCGCACGGCGGTCGGGCAGGCAATCGACGAGGCTGCGCTGCGTGAGCAGCAGCCCGATGCCGCTGTCCTGCACCATGTAGGCGAGGCGCTCGGCCGGGTATTCCGGGTCCAGCGGCACATAGGCGCCGCCGGCCTTGAGCACGCCGAGGATCGCCACCACCATCTCGACGGAGCGCTCCATCGCGATGCCCACCAGCACCTCGGGCCTGACGCCCAGCGCCATCAACCGGTGCGCCAGGCGGTTGGCCCGGCGGTTCAGTTCCGAGAAGCTCAGCGCCTCGTCGGCAAAGAGCAGCGCGGTGGCGTCGGGCTGGGTGCGCGCCTGCCGCTCGATCATGCGGTGCACCGGCTCGGGCTGCGGCTCGCGGTGCGTGTTCACGCCCCACTGCGCAAGCCGTGCCCGCTCCGGCGCGCCGAGCAGGTCGATGTCGCCCACCGGCTGTTCGGGGCGATCGGCCAGCGCCTGCAGGATCGCGACGTAGTGACCGGCCATGCGCGCGATGGTGTCGGGCTCGAACAGCTCGGCCGCATAGATCACGGACAGCGACAGATGGCCGTCGGGCCCTTCGCGGGCCTCGAGCGTGAGTTCGAACTGCGCCGCGAGATCGGGCAGTGCGTGGTCGTTCGCCGCGATGCCGGGCAGCTGCGCGAATGCGCGGTAGTCCTCGAACAGGTGGTTGAACATCACCTGGAACAACGGGGTGTGGCTCAGGCTGCGCGCGGGCTGCAGCGCCTCGACCAGTTGCTCGAACGGAAGGTCCTGGTGCGCCTGCGCGCCCAGCACGGCGTCCCGGGCC
>NZ_JBFUHN010000054.1:0-49213 GCF_056402375.1 Variovorax sp. P4_B10
CTCGGCGGCAGGGCGGCCGGCGGCGAGGCGGTGCTGGACATCGGCGCCGCAGGCGGCGGCACCGGCGCCATGGCGGTGCTCGTGTCGGGCTTGCCGGAGGTCAGGCGCAGGCCGATCCAGCAGCCCACCGCCACCAGCGCGATCAACAGAATGCTCACCCATCCCCACGACGGCATGCCCGCGGACTTTCCGGACTTCCCGGCCTTCCCCGCCGGCTTACCGCGGGCGCTGCCGCCCTTCGACGCAGTAGTGCGCGGCGGTGGCGGTGGTGCAGCAGGTTGGGGGTTGGCCTGCACGGCCTCGACGGCAGCCGCGGGGGGCGAAGAAGCGAAGGCCGCTGCACCCGTCGCTTCGAGCGGTGCGGACGCGGGCTCGGGCGCCGAGACTGGCGAGAACGGCGGCGGCGTGAGCGGCGGGGGCGGTGGTGTCGCCGGCACAGGCGCAGCCGGAACGATCACCGTCGGCGCCGCCATGGCATTCACGTAGAGGTCGCCGAGCTTCACCAGCCCCAGTTCGGCCGCGAAGGCCGCCACGGTCTGCGTGCGGTCCTTGCTGTGCACGGCCAGCGTGTGGTCGACCGCCGCACAGAAGCCCGGGCTCAGGTCGCTGCGGTCCATCGAGGACAACGGCACATAGGCGTCCTGCACGCTGCGCACCACCGCCGACGGCGGCGGGTGGCCGGTGACCGCACGGTAGAGCACGGCGCCGAGCGCATAGAGATCGGTCCACGGGCCCTGCAGCAGCGTGTTGTCGTCGGCGTACTGCTCGATCGGCGAGTAGCCCGACTTCACCATCACCGCCACTTCGTCGACGAGGTCGGCAATCGATTTGCGCGCCGCGCCGAAATCGAGCAGCACCGGCAGGTCGTCCTGCTGGATGAAGATGTTGTCGGGTGCGATGTCGCGGTGGAAGCACTGGTTGCGGTGCAGCGTCTCGAGTGCGCCGAGCAGCGGCCCCAGCATGCCGAGCAGCCAGGACTCGGAGATCTTCGACGGCTCTTCCTCGGCCAGCCGGCGCAGCGTGCGGCCCTTGTAGAGCTGGATCGCCATGTAGGCGGTGGAGTTCGACTCCCAGAAGCGATGCACCCGCACCAGCGCCGGATGGCTGAACTGCGCCAGCGTGCGCGCCTCGTTGATGAAGCTGCGCAGGCCCGCCTTGAAGGTGGCCGTGAGCCGCTCGGACCGCACGTGCACGCTGTTGTCGCCCACGCGGCGCGCGAGCATCGAGGGCATGTACTCCTTGATCGCGACCTCGCGCTGCAGCGAATGGTCGTAGGCGCGGTAGACGATGCCGAAGCCGCCTTCGCCGATCACCTCGAGCAGCTCGAATTCGTCCAGCCGATGGCCCGCGCCCAGCGGGTGGGGTTTCTCCTGCGCATCCTGTGTGTTGGCCGGCGGACTGTCGCCGCCGCTGCTGCCGTGCGTCGTCATGCATCTCCTCCTGCTGCGGGGGCCTGGTTTTTCATGCCCATGGCACGTGCCCCTGCGAAAACAATTTCGAGAACAGCGGTGTGTTGAGGCCGCCGCCATGGGCCGCGGTCCGCAACGGTGATCCATCGGCCTGGTTGGTCCACCAGTAGCTGGTGCTGCCGAAGGGATCGAAGCACAGTGGAAGCTCGGGCCAGCCCAGGCGCTGTTGGGCGCTCGCGCCAGCGGCTGTAGGCCCGAGGATCGAAAGGATGTCGTCCGAGCCGCCACTGGCCGTGCGGAAGCCTTCGCGCCCGGCGGCGAGGATCTGGCCGTCGAACTGGTCGGGCGCCACGCCGTGGCGAATGGCCTGCAGCAAGGCGGTGCCGCACTGCCAGTACCAGGAGGCCGAGCCTTCGAGCACCGAAGGCCGGTAGTTCGATGCGGCCACCTGCAAGGTCACGCACACGGGGTAGTAGCGGCCCACACGGTCGCAGCTCGGCGCAATGCAGCCGAACTGCACCGCGTCCACGCCATGCGTCGCGGGAATGGCGAAGTTCCAGACCGGCGCCACCGCGTAGTGGCGCGTCATCGCGTCGGGCCAGCGCTTGAAGCTGCCCAGGCCGTTCTGCATCCAGCGGTCCCACCAGGCCTGCAGTTCGCGCGGCATGCGGCGGTAGAGAAAGTCGCCGGCGGCGGGCAGCTTGCCGTACCAGCCGATCTGCTCGTCGACGGGGACCCAGGCGTGCGGGGGGATGCTGCTGTTCATGTCAAACCCAGGCGGAAGCGTTCAGGGCGCTGCATTCGGGGCGCGTGCACAGGCCACCGGGTACTCCCCTCCGCGAATGTCCCCCGCTTCGCTCCTCCTTTATTTCGCTGCGGGGAGCACCCGGTGCCCTGCGCACGAGGGCACGCTGTGGGTTTGCAGCCGATCAACCAGTGCTCTGAGCGATCACGCTGGCGGTGTGCTCTGCGCAGCGAAATAAAGGAGGAGGCATGCGGCCCTAGGCCGCGCCGGGGGACATTCGCGGAGCAGAGCACACCGTCGGCGGGATCGCGCCCTGAACAACGCACCAAACGCGCAACGCGACGAATCAAAAAGCAAGAGTTCATCCTAAGACTTCCCAGGGCAAGAGAAGCCGCTCATCTGATTGAGCCGCAGCGGGTTGTAGACGCTGTTCGCGGTCACCGCCAGCACTACCTTCTTGCCCTGCAGATCGAAGCTTGCGTTGAACGATTCGGGGGAGCTGCCCGCCGAAATCGAGGCCTTGTCAAAGAGGCGGTGCAGGGCCCACGGCCCTTCGGTCACGATGCCGCCGGCCGGCGTGCCGTTGGCGGTCGTCACCTGCAGCCGCACCTGGTTGCTGTTGCGCGGACCGGGCCACTTGACGGTGCTCGGCGCCTGCGGACCGTGCGCATAGCGCACCGTCTGCCCGTCGACGTCGAGCGTGAACTGGGTGAGGGCGGCGTCCATGTCCTCGGGCCGGAGGTCGATGGTGAACGACGGCGTGCGCCCACCCGCCATGCCCGTGAAGAACACGTCGCGGATCGCCTGCGCCTTCTGGAACGAATCGAGGTAGGCCGAGCGCCCCGCCGCGCTGCCGTCGACGCCGCGCTTGAAGGTCCACGGGTTGACCGAGGTGTCGACCTGCGTGGCGAGGTTCTTCTGGAAGAAGTCGTCCATCATCCCGCCGGGTGCGAAGAGCTGCGCGAAGTCGCCGGCCGCCACGTCGCGCGGGGACCCGCGCGTGAACGGATAGCGCCCCGCGATCGCCTGGTTGCAGAACTGCCCGATGGTCGCTGCCGCGTTCTGGCCGATGTTCTGCCGCGTCACCGCCGCGGCCTTCGACGACGCGGTGGCCGAGAGGTCGTTCAGCATGCCCTGGAACGGCACCGGCAGCCGGCCCGCCTCGGCCTGCACCTTGGTGACTGCATCGCTGGCCGGCGGAATGTTGCCGCTGCGCAGCGCGGTGTCGGTGGCGGTGAGGAAGGTGTAGAGCTCGTTGATGAGCGCGGCCGTCGCGTCGATGGGCGCCAGCCCGCCGGCCTTGGGCGCGGTCACCATGCGCCGCAGCGGCTCGAAGTGGTTGTCGACCAGCGACTCGGGCCGGTCCGGCGCGGCGTTGCGGCGCTGGCTGCCGTCGGGCTGGCCGATGAGCTGCTCGATGCGCTCGCGCGTGCTGGCCACGCGGTTCTGCGCCTGATCGAGCAGGCTGCGCGCGGCTTCGTCGTGGTTGCGCAGCAGGTCGGTCTCGCGCGCCGCGCCGCGGATGAGGCGCGACATCGGCGACTCGCTGGTGGAGAGCACGCGCGTCATCTGGATGCTCTGCAGCAGCGAGCGGCTGTCGGCCAGCCGCACGTCCACCAGGTACTCGTCCCAGACCCGGATGTAGTCGGTGAGGTAGAGGCGCCGCACCTCGCGCAGCAACAGTTCGCGCGAAGTGATGTCGGTGATGCCGGGTGCGCGGATCTGCAGCACCCAGCGGTCTTCCTGTTCGAGCGAGAGCGTGGTCTCGGCCATGCGCTTGTCGAAGATGTCCCAGTAGCCGCGGTAGGTGAACAGCGTCGGGATGCCGTCGGTCAGCGGCTTGTTGCTGGCGCGCCGGATGACGAGCGCCGACTCTGCGCCCGCCGCCTCGGCGATGCTGAAGGCATTGGGCGGGCTGGTCTGCAGGAGGATGCGCCGCAACCGCGCATAGGCGCGCTGCGCCAGCGGTACGCCGGCCAGCCGCTCGCGCGTCTGGGTGATGAGGCGGTCGTCCTTGGCGAAGGGCGAAGCCACCACGCGCCCCGCGAACAGCGCCTTCAGGTGCGATTCGAGGTTGGTGCGCTGCTCGCGCGTGAGCGAGGCGCCGATCTTGCGGTCCACGTCGGTGAGGAGCCATGCCTGCAGGAAGTCGGCGTCGTAGCGCTCGGCGTCGTACAGCATGAGGTAGGCCTTGAGCGCCTCGTAGCTGTATTCGGCATCGGTCTTCGCGGCATCGCGCAGCGACTGCTCGATGCGCTGCGCCGCCTGCGGCAGCAGCACGCTTTCGAGCGCGCGCTGGTAGACGCCATCGGTCGCGGCCTGCAGCTTCTCGCCCTGGTAGAGACCGAAGCGGTGCGACACGGGCGGATCGCCGATGTCGAACTGGCCCGACTTGGGCAGGTCGCGCAGGCGGTCGAGAATCAGCAGCGAGCTCGCGATGTCGCCGCTCGAATCGACCACCGTCGGCAGTTCGCCCCGCGCCGCGGCCTTGTTGAAGGCGCGGGCGTTGTTGTCGACCTCGGCCACGTAGTCCTTGTTGTTGCGCCAGCTGTTCACGCAGGCGCCGAGCAGCACCACCAGCAGCACGCCGATCAGGCTGTAGCCCGCGATGTCGATGGCGCGGCGGCGGCGGTACCAGCGCAGGTTGGTGCCCGCCACGCCCGCATCGCGGAAGATCACCTGCTGCAGCAGTTCCTTCAGGAAGTAGCTCTTGCCCGGACCCGGCGGCGGCGCCGGCGGCGCATTGACCTGCAGGTAGCGCTTGATCGCGCCCATGACGCGGTCGAAGGCCGTGCCTTCCTGCGTGCCGCTCGTGAAGTACACGCCGCGCAGCATCGACGCGGCCTCGAACTTCGACGGGTTGAACACGTCGGCCAGGAAGGTGCCCAGGATGTCCTCGAAGCTCGCGAACTGCTGCGGCAGCAGGTAGGCCTGCGCGCGGCGCATCGGGTCGGGCTCGGCCGCCAGCAACTCGGGCAGGCGCTCGTCCAGGCGCTGGTGCAGCAGCTTGTATTCCTGGTGGAAGCGCTCGCGCAGGTCGGCTTTCGCGGGGCCTGCGCGGTCGGCCGGGTTGGCCTCGATCGGGAAGGTGAAGCCCCAGACCTGCGCGCGCTCGGCGCGGCCCAGCGAGCCGAAGTACTCGTTGAAGCCGGCCAGCAGGTCGGTCTTGGTGACCAGCACGTAGACCGGGAAGTCGATGCCCAGGTCGTTGCGCAGCTCCAGCAGCCGCTTGCGCAGCGCCATCGCGTGGCGGGCGCGCTGCGCGTCGTCGGCCAGCGGCAGGTCGGCGATGCTGATCGTGAGGATCGCACCGTTGATCGGCTGGCGCGGCCTGAACTTCTTGAGCAGGTCGAGAAAGCCCTTCCACTCGCCCTCGTCGGTCTCGCGGTTGCTCTCGTGCGTGGTGTAGCGTCCGGCGGTGTCGATCAGCACCGCCTCGTTGGTGAACCACCAGTCGCAGTTGCGCGTGCCGCCGATGCCGCGCACCGCGGCCTTGCCGAGCTGGTCGGCCAGCGGGAAGTCGAGATCGGAATTGACCAGCGCGGTGGTCTTGCCCGAGCCCGGCGCGCCGATGAAGATGTACCAGGGCAGCTGGTACAGGTACTGCCGGTCGAACACCGAGAAGCGGCTCGCGGGCTTGCCGTCGGCGCCCTGCCCGAAGCGCATGTTCTTCAGGATCGCCGTGGCGTCGGTGAAACCGCTTTGCAGCGCCTTGATCTCGGGCGCGTCTTCGGGCTTGGCCTCTTTCTCTTTCTTCGAAGGCGTGCGCAGCTGGTTGAGCAGCTGCGCATTGAGCCGGCCCTCGCGCCACTTGCGGTAGGCCAGCCGCACCAGCCAGATCGCGAACATCAGCGCAATGACCACGATGCGGACGAACTCGCTTTCGAGCGGACGGTAGCGGCCGACGGCGATGACGGGGCCGATGATCCAGATCAGGAACGCAACGGCCAGCAGGCCGAGGAAGATCCAGAGGTCGCGGCTGACGAGAAAACGGAAGATGGCGCGCAGCATCAGCGTGTTCCCCCCTGCGCTGCGGGAACCCCCGCCACCGGCGCCACCAGCAGCGTGACCTCGACGCGCCGGTTGCGCGCGCGGTTGGCCGGCGAATCGTTGGGCACCAGCGGATCGGCATCGCCGCGGCCTTCGGAACGCAGGCGCTCGGGCCGCGCAATGCGCGTGGCCAGCATCTTCTTGACCGCGTCGGCGCGGGCCTGCGAGAGCTGCCAGTTGGAAGGAAAGCGCACGCTGCGGATCGGCTGGTCGTCGCTGAAGCCGCTGACCAGCACATTGCCCTCGACGGCGTTGAGCGCATCGGCCACCCGGGCGAGCACCGGCGCATAACGGTCGAGTACGCGGTCGGAGCCGGAGGCGAAGAGCCCGTCGCCGCGCAGCACGACCACGCTGCGGTCGGCCTCGTCGCGCACCGTCAGCAGGCCCTCGCGGATCTCGGGCTCGAGAAAGCGCTGCAGGCGCGGCTGCGGCGCGGGCATGACGACCGCGCGCGCCGTCTGCGGCAGGCGCACCGCATTGACGGCGGCGAACGCGCCGTCGGAACGGCCCGCGAGATTGAAGGTGAGCACTGCGAATGCGATGACCAGCAGCACCGCAGCCACAGCGCCCACGGCCCAGACCGGCAGCCAGTTGCGCGTGCGGCGCACCGGCGCGGTTGCGTCCTGCCAGTGCGGCGACAACGGCTGCGCGATTTCACCGCGCGTCTGGCGAATGATCTGCAGCAAGCGCTGCTTGAGTGTTTCGAGCTGCGTGCGGCCGTTGTCGATGACGCGAAAGCGCCCCTCGAAACCCATGGCCAGGCAGAAATAGATCAGCTCGATCAGGTGCAGGTGCTGTTGCGGGTTCTGCACCAGGCGCGACAGCAGCTGGAAGAACTTCTCGCCGCCCCAGGTCTCGTTGTGGAACATCACCAGCAGGCTTTGCGACGACCAGATGCTGCCGCCCCAGGGCGTGAGCGCCGCGGCCTCGTCGACCGCGGTGCACAGGCAGTAGCGCGCGCCGATGATCACCTCCGGCGAGATGCCGCTTTGCTGCGCACGCGTTTCGAAGCGCCGCACTTCGTCGACGAGGTGCTCGCGCAGTTGCGCGGGGGCGCTGTGGTGGCCCGTGGCGCGGATCTGCGGAATCAGGTCGAGCAGCGGATTGGCTGCAGCGACGAGCGGGTTGTTGCCCGCGAGTGCCGTGTCGCCCGCATGCGGACGCCGTGTGTCATGCCATGCGGTGAAGGATTCGGGTTGCTGGCCCAGGCCGCGCGGCGCGGAAGACACGCCGCCCGGATCGCCGTTGCCGCCGCCCGGGTTCGGTGGCACGAAGCCTCCCGGTCCGACGGCCATGTCGTTCACGCCATTCATAGGGTCCCTCACGGACGGATGGCCCAGAACTCCATGGCCAGCCCCGGAAAGTCACCGGCCAGGTGCATGGCGACGCCGCCCGATTTTTCGAGCTGGCGCCACATGTCGCCGCTCTTGTCGAGTTCGAAGTAGTGGTAGCCCGCGTTGTACGGAATCTGCCGCGGCGCCACCGGCAGCGGCCGCACGACCACGCCGGGCAGCTGAAGCTGCACGAGGTCGCGGATGCGCTCGACCGAACCGATCTTGACCTGCGTCGGAAAGCGCTGCTGGATCGCATCGGCCGGCAGGTCGGCATGCACCGCAAGCACGAAGCCTGCGTTGCGCACCAGCACCGGGTCGGGCATGCGGCCCACGCGCACGCCGTGGCTGCGCTCCTCGAGTTCGATGGCGATCGCGCTCTGCTCGAGCACGGCCGACAGCGAACGCCGCAGCTCTTCCATCAACGGGCGAATGCTCTCGTTGAGGTTGTCGTGGTCGTACACCGGCCACAGCACCGGACGGCGCGTGGGCGAGGTGTGCGTGGCGAGATGACAGGCCAGCTTGAGCCAGTCGATGAACAGCTGCTCCGGGTGCACCTGCACCGCCTGCTGCGCATGCCAGGTGAGCGCGAGATAGCGGTTGACCAGCTCGAGCAGCAGGAAGTCGGAGACCTCGCTCACACCGCCGCGGCCCGGCTGCGAGAGCCGCGAGGCCAGCGCCTCGGAGCGTTGCGTGAGCAGGCCATGCAGCTCGGCGATCATGCTTCGCAGCATCGCGTGCGCCGAGGCATCGAGCACCGGCGGGATGTAGTTGGCATCGACCACCAGCTTGTGGTCGGTGCGCCGCTCGATCACGCGCACCGCGCCGATGGCCTGCCACTCCGCGGTGAGCGACGAAGCGCGCGCAAGACGCAGGCGCGGCGCCGCGAGCTGCAGCACCGCCGGGCCGAGGGCCACGGCATTGCCGTCGGTTACCTCGCGCTCGATCACGCCGAAGCGCGCGGCCGAACCTTCGTCTTCGGCAAAGATGACCTCTTCGCTGCCGGGCCTGCGCAGCGGCAGCGCGAGCACGATGAGCTCGTCGGTCAGGTCGCTGGGCACTTCATAAGGCGGCGGCGCATCTTCCGCGCCGAAGGAGAACGGCGTGCCGTCGGGCAGCACGCCGGCACCGCCGAGCAGCGACACGCGGCCGAGCGCATAGGCATCGCGGTCGATGTCGAGGTGCAGCCATCCCCAGTACGCGCCTTGCAGACCCGCGGCGCGGCGGGTCACGTATTGCTCGACGTAGCGCTCGAGTTGCTGGAAATGCTGTGGCCGCAGGTACATGCCTTCGGACCACACCACGCGATTCGCCAATGCCTGCGGATGGGCGCCCTGTCGTGCGGAGCCCGGGTTGCGAACAGTCACCAAAGAACCTCCTGGGGGGTGCTCACACTGGAGCGGGAGATGCGTTGGCAAACGGCCTCCCGGTCCATCGGTTTTGCTCCGATGCTACACGCCGCTTCTTACGTTTTGCACCGCATTTCGCACACGAATTTCTCGCACTTTCGCACTACCGCCCGATGAAATTAACGACTTGGTAGTAACTCGATGCCCGTCTTGCGGATGGCGATGTGCACCGCCTGCTCGCTCGGCGAAAACTGCCACACCTTGTACAGATTGGTTTGCTTCGGTTCCTTGAGCGGCAGCACGATGCGCCACCGTGCGGCCTCCAGCTTGCGATAGCCCGCAATGATGCCGATGGAACGCGAATCGAGGCCTGCCTCGCGTTTGAAGACACGCTCTTCGCCGCTGCGCATGATGGCCTGGTCCGCGTTCACGAGCTCGGTTGAAAGCGTCTCGCGGTCGCGGTCCTGTAGTGCAAAGTAGTCTGCGGTTTCAAAGTTACCGGAAGATTTCAGTTCGAAGACTTTGACGAGAATCGGTGCCGCCTGGCCGCGTCCGTCGGGATTGACGCCATCGTCGATCCGGATGGTGACGGCATAAGGCGTGGGCATCGACTTCGCCGTCGATGCGCATCCACTGAGGCCCGCAAACAACGGTGTGGTTGCAAGTGCGCCTTGAAGCAAGGTTCGTCGATGCATGAGATCTCCCTCGGAGGTTCGCGGCCTATATTATCGAAGTCCGTGCGCACGAACGACGTCGCATCGTGTGCCTGTCGCATCACAGCGGCACACTATCTCAAGCATTGCCGTTCATTGCCTTTTGCGAGGTAGGAGAGAAGATTGAAGTCATGTCTGCCTGCTCTGGCGTTCGCGCTTTTTCTGGTCACCGGGTGCACCACCACGCCACCGCCCGAGCCGCCGCAACCCGAGCGGCTGAGCCAGCAGGTGGCGCGCACGACGCTCGAGCGCGCGCAACAGGCGTATGACGAAGGCGACTACGCCAAGGCCATCACCACGCTCAAGAGCGGCGGCGTGTCGGTGTTCGAAGGCGCCGAGCCCGCCACGCGCCTCAGCGCGATGAAGCTCGAGGCGTTCAGCTACTGCGTGGCCAACCAGATCCCCGAGTGCCGCACGCAATTCCGCAGGATCCTCGATGCATTCCCGAACTTCGACCTGAGCGTCGCGGAGCGCAAGCATCCGGTCTGGGGCCCCGCCTTCGAGGCCGCCAGGCGTTTGAAGCGTTGACCATTCCCGTCGAAGATCGACGCGCGACTTGAACATGGAGGTGCCATGCGTTGGACGGTGATCGAACATGCCGGCAGACCGGTAGCTTCTGGCCCTTCGGCACTGCTCGCGGCCCCCGGAGGAACGATCGGCCGCAGCCCCGACAACCACCTCGTGCTGCCCGACGAGCAGCGACAGATCTCGCGCCTGCAAGCCACCGTGCGCTTCGACGAAGACGGCGTGGCTGTGGTGCGCAACATGAGCGCGGTGCTGCCCATCAGCGTCAACGGGCGCACGCTGCGCCACGAAGAAGAGTCGCCCGTCGCTGACGGCGACCGCGTGGCCATCGGCAGCTATCTGCTGGAGGCTGCGAGTGCGCAGCGTGCGGCGAACGTCGCGGCGGAAGTGCCACCGCCTTCGCCGCCACCGCCATCACCTCCACCACCGCCGATCGATGTGCCGGCAACGCTGCATCCGCCTGCAGCGCAGGCGAGTGCGATGGATGCGCTGCTGCCGGATGCACCGGCTTCCGATGTGTTCTCGGACCTGTTCGGCGCGGGCGCCCTGCCCATCGGCGATGCGCCGCCGACGACCGTGGCGATACCTGCACCGACGCCGGCACCTGTGCCTCCGCCAGTCTCTGCGCCACCGCCCCCCTCCAGGGAGCAGTTCGCTGCGCCGGCCGTCACGCCCGCACCACCAACGGCGTTCGCAAAGACGGCTGCATCGCAGATCCCTTCCGCGGCCGATTGGGACGCCATCCTCGCCAACGCGCCGCGCCGCGTCGACAGCACGCCGGCGCCGATGCCAGACCCCTTGGCGCACGAGCCCTTCGACCTGCCGTCGCAGGCACGAAGGAACCCCGTCGATCCGCTCGCGGAACTGAACCCGGGTGCGGCAAACGACATGTCCGACATCGCGCTCAAGCGCGGCATGGACCCGCTGTCGTTCTTCGCCGCCGACAGCAACGCGCCCTCGCCGCTCTCCGATCCACGCCCCACCGCGCTGACCCACGAGGACCCCCTCAGTGACAGGCATCCGGCCCTCGACCTGCTGGGCAAGCCGCCTGCCGTGCAGGGGTACAGCCATTCGAACCATGCGCGGGAAGTGGGGGCGCAGTTCAGGCCGCCGAATCCGGTGGCGTTCGATGCGCCTGTGGCGAAGCCGGTGGAGGTGGAGGCGAGTCCACCGCCTGAGCCACCGGCTTCGCCGCCGCCACCTCCATCGCCGCCTCCTGCAACACCGGCGCCGACGCCGATCGAACAGCAAACTCCCGCCATTGCGCCACCGACCGCGGTCGCACCCGCGGAGGTCGTTCCGCCGGCCGAAATCGCACCACCGGAACCGGTCGAGCCCGAGCCCGAGCAGGACCCAACACCCATTGCGCCTTCCGCAGTTGCCGCGGCGCTCCCGCCCACATCGG
This sequence comes from Variovorax sp. P4_B10, assembly GCF_056402375.1. Taxonomy (NCBI): domain Bacteria; kingdom Pseudomonadati; phylum Pseudomonadota; class Betaproteobacteria; order Burkholderiales; family Comamonadaceae; genus Variovorax; species Variovorax sp. P4_B10. The sequence continues at coordinate 11,528 of NZ_JBFUHN010000054.1, forward strand.
TTTCCTCATCGCCGGCCTCTTCGGACGCGCTCTTCAAGGCTTTTCTCGAAGGCGCGGGCGTGCCCGACATAGCCGGCCAGCAGCCGCTGGATGCAGAAGCCATGCGCCGCCTCGGCCGGCTGATGCGCGCGTTCACCGACGGCACCATCGAGCTGCTGTCGTCGCGCGCGATGCTCAAGCGCGAAGTGCGCGCCGAGATCACGATGATCGTCGACGAGGAAAACAACCCCTTCAAGATCCTTCCCAACGGCCGCGCGGTGCTGATGCAGATGTTCGGCGCGCGCATGCCCGGCTTCCTGGCGCCCGAAGCCGCCGTGCACGATGCGCTCGGCGATCTGCAATCGCACCAGCTCGGCATGGTGGCCGGCATGCGCGCCGCGCTGCTCACCGTGCTGCAGCGCTTCGATCCCGCCACGCTGAACCGCACCACGCCGCACGACGGCAGCCTCAGCGAAAAAATGCTGCCCGGCGGACGCGAGGCGCGCCTGTGGCGCCAGCTGCGGCAGCTGCATGCGGAAACGACCGCGGCCGTCGAGGACGATTTCCAGGCCGTCTTCGGCCGCGCGTTCCAGCAGGCCTACGACAGGGAGATGGAACGCTTGAAGGAGGCGCGCCGTGCTTGAAGCCACCCGCGCCTTCACGGTGCCCATTTCGACCTCGCAGTTCTCCTGCGTGGGCGAACGCTCCGGCAACCAGGACGCCATCGGCTACCACCTCGACGAGCACAACGCGTGCTTCGTCGTGAGCGACGGTGTCGGCGGCAACGCGGGCGGCGAGCTGGCCGCGCGCATCGCGGTCGACACCGCGCTCAACACCTTCGTCGCCAACCCGTCGGTCGCGGCCGAGGACATCCGGGACGCCGTGAAGAAGGCGAACGACGCCATCCTCGCCAGGCAGCGGGAACTCGCCGACCAGAGCAGGATGAGCGCGACCATCGTCTCCCTGTTCGTGGACCGCGCCACCGGCCAGGCCTGCTGGGCCCATGTGGGCGACAGCCGCCTCTACTGGTTCCGCCGCGGTGCGTTGATGCAGCGCACCGAAGACCACAGCCTGTCGGAACGTTCCGGCGAAGCCGCCTTGGGCAACGGTGCCAACGGCGGCGAACGCCTCGTCAAGACCAATCTTCTGTACCGCGCGCTCGGTGCGCGCGCCACCGCGGAGACCACGGTGGCGACGCCGCAGCGTCTCGCCGATGGCGATGCCTTCCTGCTGTGCACCGACGGCCTGTGGCAGCTGATCTCGCAGCAGGTGATGGAGCGCTCGCTGCAGCTCGCGGACAGCGCCGAGGAATGGCTCGCGCTGCTGCGCCGCGCGGCCGAAGCCAAGGCCGACGAGTCGCGCGACAACTACTCGGCGCTGGCGGTGTGGGTGGGGTTTCCGCAGCAGGTGACGCTGGCGGGGATGGCGGCGCCGCGCCCATCCGCCTGACACCGGCCTGCGCCGGATCGAAGGTTTTTCAAGCTGCGAGCAGCAGCACCTTGAACTGACTCGGCACGATCCGCATGCCCACCATGTTGCAGCGGTTCTGCATCGTGATGCTGGTCACGCGGGTGGCCGGCGTGCCCTTGAGCAGCACCGTGAACGCACCGGTGAGGTGACGCGATTGCTGCATGAAGGTCTGCGACACCACGCCCCCCAGCGCCCCGGGCTGGTCGCCCAGCGTGATGGGCGTGGTGGTCGCCATGTTGTGGGCCGGCATCGCCATGAAGAGGATATTCCAGGCGTTCGGCACGGCCATCGGCCCGAGGGCCATGTTCGGAAAGGGAATGGGCACCGGTGTGCGACACACGTCCGGGAAGGCCAGATCCATGCCCATCAGCTGGCAGTTTGCAAACATCGTTGAAGCTCCGTGTCAGCCCATGTGGATCTGCGAGGCGTCGACCTTGACCAGCTCCTTGCCGGTCACCATCGTGTGCTGGCCATGGATGCGCACCGTCTGCGTGGCCTTGCAGTCGAGGTGGCCGACGCGGGACTGATCGACTTCTTCCACCATGCGCAGCGCGTTGCGCGCCATCTGCACGATGCGGTCGGCAACGGTCTCGAACACCTTGCCGACCAGCCGCGTGCGGCCCACCGTCGCATCGACGGAGCGGGCCGTGACGTTCAGCTGGTCCACGCGGCAATCGCCCTCGTCGGCCTGCAGTGCCCACCGGGCGCCTTGCATGTCCAGCGTTGCGCCGCTTCGCAGGCTCAAGTTGCCCGCACTCTCGATCGATACCGTGCCCGCAGGGCCACCGAGCCTGATGTCGCCGGGGGCGTCGATGCGACTCGTGGCGGGGTCGGCCTGTTCGATCACCGCAATCAGGTAGACCCGATAGCGGTCCGGCCCCGAGAGAAGCACCGTGTCACCCTGCTCCGGCTTGAGCAGGCAGCTCGCCGCCCGCCGGCACACCCAGACGAGGCCCTCGTCGTCTTCGACGCCCAGCTGCCCGTCGGGCATGAGGGCTGTCAGCCGTCCGATGAAATGAACCGGCGTCGATTCGGCCGGAGCCGAGCGCAGCGGAACGACATTCATGATGATTCCCTTCTTGGCGTTGATCAGTTGTGCATGGCTTGGCCACTCACGCGGAGTCGGACCAGGCTTGCGCCTTGTGCAGTTCGGGGTCGTTTTCTATGATGCCACCGCGTGAGGAAAAGCGGGTCCCCTGCTGGATGGCTCGATGAAAGCGCGTACGAAAAAAGTGCGCGCCGCTCATGTCGGCATCGCTGAGGTCCGCATACGAAAAATCGGCATCCTGCAAATCGGCGCGACGGAAAAGCGCCCTGTTCGCGCGAGCGCGATGGAACACGCTCAGCGGCAGAAAAGCATCGTCGAACGCGGTGTCCTGCAGCTTCGCGTCGACCCAGATCGACTGCTCGAAGCGCGCGCCCCTGCAATTCGCCCCGCCCAGGTCGGCTTCGGCAAAGATCGTCTGCGTTGCCGCCGCACCCGAGAAGTCCGCGTTGCGCAGCGACGCTCCCTTGAAGTTGCTCTGCGTGAGCGTCGCGTTGCGGAAGTCGGCCCCATCGAGCGTGCTGTCGGTGAACTGGCATCGCTGCAGCGTCAGGCCCGCGAAGACCTGGCGCGTGAGGTCGCACGCCAGGAACACCACGCTGTCGGCCTGCATGCCGGCAAAGGCCGCGGTCGTGAGGTCGAGCTTGTACATGGTGACGAAGCTCAGCACAGCGCCGGTGAAATCGATCTGCGCGAGCTTTGACTCGGCCACCGTGGCCCGGTCCATGCGCAGCATGGCGAGCCGGGTCTGCGTGAGGTCCGAGCGGAAGAAGGTCGCGCGGTCGAGGTTGGCGCCGGACAAGTCGGCCTGTTGCAGGTGCGATTCGACGAACGATGCCTCCTCGAGCGTGGCCTGTGAGAAATCGGCGCGCTCCAGCCGGCAGCGGTAGAACTGCACCTTTCCGGCAATGCTGCGCGAGAAGTCGCATTCGCCCATCCGGCAATGCGAGATCACGCTGCCCGCGAGGTTCGCCCCCTGGAAGCTGGCGCCCGTGAAATCGACGTTGTCCCAGAGCGCGCCCGACAGGTCGAGGCCGCGAAGGTCCCAGCCGCGGCACTCGACGCCCCGGATCTGGACGCCGTGCCGCACATGGTCGAGCAATTCGTCGCGCGTCATGGTGCCGGTGCTTCCGCGGGGCGCGCCGGCCATACCTTGGCATGCCGGGTGTAGGCGCCGTCCAGCAGCGTGGTGCCGTCGATGAGGGCCTGCGAGACATCGGTGCGGAAGAGATTCGCACCGCGCAGATCGCAATGGGTGAGCACCGCCTTCGACAGGTTCGCATCGATGAAGCTGGCGGCGCGCAAGGAGGCGCGCGTGAAGTCGGCGCGCACGAACAGGCTCTCGCCGGCCGAAAGGCCATCCAGCTTCGCGTCGCTGAAGTCGCACTCGGAAAAATCGCAGGTCTCCAGGCGCGCCCCGCCCAGGTCCGCCGCCACCAGCGGCATGCCGCGCATGCCACATTGCTTCAACCTTGCACTGTTGAACCGCACACCGGACAGAGAGCTGCCCTGCACCACGCTGCAGGCGTCCAGCGTCGCGTCGGAAAAATCCACCGAGCTGTCGAACGTGACCGCCACGAATCCGCAGCGCGTCAGCTGCGCACCGGCAAAAGACACGCGATGCACCTGGCATTCGATCCAGACCACCTGCAGCATCTCGGCCTCGCCGAAGTGCAGGTCCTCCAGCGCCATCCGCAGCAGGGCCACCTGGTGCCAGTGCGAGCCGCGGAAGTCGCAGCGCGCGAACGACGCCTCGTGCAGCTGCACCTGGTCCATGCGCACGCCGGTCATGCGGCAATCGGCGAACCGCGCACCGTCGGCGTGCACCTCCCGCAGGCTCGCGCCGTCGAGGTTGACGCGCTCGAAGCGGGCACCGCCGATGTTGGCCTCGTCCAGCCGGGCGCGGGCGAGGCTCGCATCCATGAGGTTGGCGCGCGCGAGAACCGCTTGCGAGAAATTGCAGTCGTCGAGTTGCGCGCCCGCCAGGTTCGCGTCCGTCAGCATGGCCTGCGAGAAATCGGCGCCGCGCAGGTCCATGCCGGACAGGTCGGCGCCGATCAGGCTCATGTGCGCGAACCTGCGCTGCCCGGGTTCGGCCGCCGACAGCCGCCGGCGCAGCTTGGCGCTTCGGAAGCTCGGCATTGCGGGCGCCGCGCCGCCGAAATGCGCCGAGTGCAGGTATCCGAGGCGCATCAACGGATCGGCGGGCACCGCCGGTGCGTCCGCGTCGTCGGTGCCGTCGGCTTCGGTCTCGGGCTCGCTGTTGTCCGGGCTCGTCTGGTCGTAGCGGTCACCCGGCTTCATCTCGCGCTGGATCTGTTGCGGATCGGGCATCACTGGCTGTGCGCGCGCCGCCGACCCGGCGGCACCTTCCGGCAAGGCATTCCGCTCGGCCTCGATGCGCTCAGACTCCTTCTGGAGCCGATCCCGCGTCTCCACGGCCGAGGCTTCGGCCCGCTCGAGGTACTCGGGCAGGTCATCGAAGTCCGGAATCGCTTCGGGCTCCCAGGGCGCCTCCAGGTACTGGTCGGGGTCGAGGCCACGCGCCAGCAGGTCCGCGCGGCGTGTTTCGCGGTCGCGCAACAGGCCGGCGCGCATGTTGCGCGGCAGGGGCTCGGCCATCGTGTCGGGCAGCTGCATCTGGCGCCAGTCCCCGAGGATCGAGCGGGGCACGAGGTCGCTGTCGCGCAGCACATGCACCGCAGCCTTTTCCGGATCGATCCGCTTGAGAAGAACCTCGCGGTAGTGCGCCTGCGGGCGCGGCCCATCCCGCAGCTCGAGCACCGGCATGATGTGTTTGACGTCGGCGGCGTCGTCCTCGCGCACGGCCGTCGAGCCGTGCCAGATCAGGATCACGCGCTCGCGGTCGGGGAAGAACCAGGCGGTGCTCAGTTGCAGCGGCACCGCCCTGAGCGTCTGGGCATCGTCCGAGAAGCTGACGTGGCAGACCGCGTTCCAGTCGGGAAGATGGCCTCGCATGACGGGAATCCGCGGATGCATGTTCCACAGTTCGTACGCCGCGCCCGGCGGCAATGCGCTGCGGCCGGGCCAGCGCTGGTCCTCCGGCGCCGCATTGAAGAAGCGCCAGTCCATGTCGTCGGCGAAGCCGGGATAGCCGTTTTCCAGCCACGCGTTGTCGTACTGGCGGCCCATGTGCGCCATGCGCTGCGGCCAGTCCGGCAGGTAGCCGCAAAGCGCCGCCGGGCTGTCGCGCTGCTCGCGGTCGGCAAGTCGATGGGAGGCCTGTCCGAGGTGGGGCAGCCGGCGCGTGCGCACGCCGTTGACGACCTCTTCCTGCGCACCGATGCCCAACGGGTTCTGCGCGAACCCGGGCCCCCCGTAGGCGTGCCGCCAATCCAGCGGCATCTGCTCGAAGGGCAAGGGGGCCGTCGATCGCCCGTCGAGCCAGTAGCGGTCGCCGGACACCAGCAGCGACTTCTCGAGCGTGTCCACCCGCAAGCGCACTGCGCACTGCGCCTTCTCGGTCTGGTGGCAGGTATAGGCGAAGCCGCTGGCCAGCACCTCGGCCTCGGCCTTGGGCATGCCGAGGTCCAGCACGCTGCCAGGGTCGAGCACCTCACTCACCATCTGCCAGAGCTCCTGCTCCGGTTGCAGCTGCGGGTCTGCCTTCAGGCTGACCAGGGCGAGCGAGGCGACGCCCAGATGGTTGCTGCCCTTCCAGCGGTAGGGGCGCGTCAGCAGGCTGAGTCGGAATGGCTTGACGATTTTCAACGGCGATGATCGATCAGGAAGGAGAAGGGGAGCGGGATGCGGCGGCCGGAAAGATCACGGCGGTTTGCGACGGACGGTCCGACGCATAGCGGACTTCGACCGTGCAACCGATGCCGTACAGGGTGAGCTCGTTGAGCGGCACGACCTTGTGCAGTCGTGCGCTGTGCTGGACGCCGGCCGCATCCCGGAACGCCACGGTGAACGTGATCAGGGGACTGCGATCGCTGTAGCTTCCGCCCATCTCGCTCGCCACGATCACACCGTCCGCCCGTCCGTCGAGCGTGTGACTCGCCGCCTCGCGGCGCGAGGCCTGAAAGAGGTCCCATCCACCGCACAGGAGGAATGACCCGACCAGCATCAGGGCGATGCACCCCCCCATCTGGCGCACGCTCATGCCGCCGGCGAGCACGACCATCGGCACCACGCCCACCGCGAACAGGACCGCACCCAACCATTTCATCAAAAGGGACAGCGATGCGGCGCCGGTCATGTGCAAAGGAACAGGCCCTTGATCATGGTCTTGAATGGCCCGATCGTGATCTTGGCGCCAGTACCGAAGTTGAGCGCCTGGTTCGACAGCCTGTACACCTTCCAGTCGAAGCTGGCACCGCCAATGTTGGTGCTGACGGCGTTGATGGTCTCGGACAGCGACGCAAAAGTGAAGGAGTTCGCGTAGGTGATGGAAAACGAGAGCGGCGTCTTCGAGGTGATCGAAGTCTCAGCCTCCGTCGTGATCGTGCTGCCCGCGTGCGTGTGCAGCGAATTCGTGTAGCTGACGTCCTTGTGGTCGGAGTGCAGGCTGATCGTTTTGGCATTGACGTTGAACTGCGTGGGCGTGTAGATGTCCACGTCGGCGTTCACGCTCTGCATCTTCAGCTTTCCGGCGGTGGTGATGAGCATGTTGCCGACGGAACCGATGGTCTCGGTGCCGCCCACCGTGCGCATGCTGTTGTCCTGCACGTAGTACTGCTCGCTGCCCAGCACCGAGACGTTCTTGCCGTTGGATTTCTCGGTGTACAGCCCCACCACCGTGGTGGTCTGCGGACCGTTGACGGTCTCCTTCAGCGAGTCGCCGATCGTGCGGGTCTCGCCCGTGTCGACCGTTTCGGTGCGCTTGCCGGTGACATGGATCGTCTGATTCCCGATGACATCGACCTGCTGGTTGCCGCCATCCACCTTGATGAACTGGTCGCCGCCGTTGACGGTGATCTTCTGCGGCCCGCCCTTGTTGACCGTCACGGTGTGCGGTCCGTTGATCGTCTCGTCCAGCGAGGTGTCGGTGGTGTAGTTGTCCGCGCCCACGATCGTCGTGGTTCTCTTTCCTGCGACGGTGTCCGTCTCGTCGGCCTCCACGTCGATCTCGAAATCCTTCTCGGCATGGATGCGCACCAACTCCCGGCCCGGCGCATCGTCCAGGATGAACTCGTTGGCATTCGCCGGTGTTCCGTCCTGGCTGCGGCTCACGAAGCCGCTCACCGTCACCTGCGCGGGCAGCTCCAGCGGCGGCATCTGGTCGGAGTTGTAGACGCGGCCGATGATGATGGGCCGGTCGGGATGGCCACCGATGAAATCGACGATCACCTCCTGGCCCTTGCGCGGATGATTGACCGCGCCGTAGTTCGAGCCGGCCCAGGCGCTGGAGACGCGCACCCAGCACGAGCTGTTCTCGTCGTTCTTGCCATAGCGGTCCCAGCGGAACTGCACCTTGACGCGGCCGTACTGGTCGACCCAGTATTCCTGCCCCGCCTTGCCGACCACGGTGGCGGTCTGCGGTCCGTTGGTGCGGGTCATCGGCGTCACGCGCGGCGCACGGAACGCGTACGAGGTCGGCTGCACCGCGAAGTCGAAGCTGTACGAGCTGTCGGCCCCGCCACTCGCGTAGCCGCCTTCGCGCAGCGCGTAGGACACCGACACGATCAGGTATTCGCGGTTGTCGTCCTGCCGCGGACAGTTCTGCATGGTGAAGCGGTAGCCCGGCGCCATGCCGCGCACGCTGGAATGGCCGACGTCGCGCTCGGCCTGCGACTGCGCTTCCTCGAGCCGGATGCGCGAGTAGTGCTCGCCCTGCTCGGCCTCGCTGAAGCCGCCGAGCCACTCGTAGATCTCGTAGGTGTCGTGGGCGTTTCCGCGCGGCTGGCTGCGCATGCTCAGCAGGTCGGCCTTCGACTTCTTGAAGTCGTAGTCGTCCACCACGTAGGTGCCGGGACGGATTTCCTCGGTCACCTGCCACTGGTCGATCACCTCCTGGAACGGGTCCGGGTCGCGGTCGGTCGCGAGGTAGCTGATCTTCGGATAGACCGGCAGGGTCTCGTGCGCGGCCATGTCGTCGGCGAGCACCAGCGTGTGCTGGTTCTTTTCGTGCTTGAAGTAGTAGTAGATGCCCTCGTGCTCCATCAACCGGCTCACGAAGGCGAAGTCGGTCTCCTGGTACTGCACGCAGTACTCCCACTGGCGGTAGGTTCCGCTGAGCTTCTTCTCGAACGCGAAGCTGTAGTCGCCGAACACCTCTTCGAGGATGTCGACGACCGACTTGTTCTGGAAGATCTTGCAGTCGCTGGTGCGCGTCAGATACCAGAGCCAGGGACGGACCGTGGCGCGGTAGACGATGTAGCGCGACGTGYCGCCTTCCTTGCCGATCATCGTGAACCGGACGATCTGTCCGTTCAGGAAGCGGGGCTGGCCGGCCGTCATGATTTCGAGCGTCAGCGGCTTGCCCAGCACCGATTTCATGTCGATCGACACGCTCGGGCTCAGCAGCTCGACCTCGAATTCGAACAGCTGCGACAGCCCCTCGGTGCCGTACATCGAGCGGAACAGGAGCTGGTCTTCGCCGAGGGGCGTATGGGCTTTGATGACTCGTGCCATGGCGTACTCGCTTTCTTCGCTCAGCGTTCGGAAAATTCGTAGTGGAAGTCGTCGCCGGCCGCACTCAATTGCACGGCTGCGAGCTTGCGCGCACTGACGGTGGCGCCGATGACTTCCTCGCTCAATCGGGGCAGAATGGTGTGCGTCAGGATCGCATCGATCATCCGTCCACCCGACTCTATGGCCGTACACCGGCGCGCCACCAACTCGACGGCGCTGTCGTTGTAGTCCAAGGTAATGCCATGGTTCGCATCGAGGCGAGCGGCAATACGATCGAGCTGAAGCCTGATGATGCGATGCAATGCATCCGCTTGCAACGGGTAATAAGGCACTACAACCAGCCGCCCCAGCAGTGCCGGCGCAAACACCTTGAGCAGCGGCTCGCGCAGTGCGGCAGCCAGCGGCTCGGGGTCAGGGCGCAGGGTCGGGTCTTCGCACAGCTGCATGACCAGGTCGGTGCCGACGTTGGAGGTCATGATGATCACGGTGTTGCGGAAATCGATATGCCGGCCTTCACCGTCTTCCATCCAGCCCTTGTCGAAGACCTGGAAGAAGATCTCGTGCACATCGGTGTGCGCCTTCTCGATCTCGTCGAGCAGCACCACGCTGTACGGCCTGCGGCGCACGGCCTCGGTCAGCACGCCGCCTTCGCCGTAGCCCACGTAGCCGGGCGGCGCGCCCTTGAGCGTGGAGACGGTGTGCGACTCCTGGAACTCGCTCATGTTGATGGTGACGAGGTTCTGCTCGCCGCCGTAGAGCGCCTCCGACAGCGCGAGCGCGGTCTCTGTCTTGCCGACGCCCGAGGGGCCGCAGAGCAGGAACACGCCGACGGGCTTGTTGGGGTTGTCGAGCCGCGCGCGTGCGGTGCGGATGCGCCGCGAGATGGTCTCCAGTGCATCGGGCTGAGCCACCACGCGGGCCGAGAGGATCTCGCCGAGCCGCAGCACCGATTGCGCGTCGTCGCGCACCATGCGGCCGATGGGAATGCCGGTCCAGTCGGCCACCACGGTGGCGATGGCCTGCGCGTCGACGGCGGCAAGGATGAGCGGCGATTCACCCTGCAGCTGCACGAGCTTGTCCTGCGCCTCGTCGAGTTCGGCGCGAATCTCTGCAGGTGTTCTTTCGGATGCGGGCGGGGCTTCGACGTCGTCGCCCTCCTCCTCCGCCTGCACGGGCACCGCCGCCGGCGACAGCAGCTTGCGCAGCGCCACGATGCGCTCGACCAATGCGCTCTCTTCCACGCGCCGCTGCTCCAGCAGGTCGAGCTCGGCCTGCGCCGCGGCCACTTCGGCCGCGATGTCCTCGACGCGCTTGTGCTCGCCGACACCGATCGCCGCTTCGCGCCCCGCGATGCCGGACTCGATGCCCAGCACCTCGATGCGCCGCTGCAGGTCTTCCAGTGCGGCCGGCAATGCATGCTGGCTCAACGCGACGCGCGCGCAGGCCGTATCGAGCAGGCTCACGGCCTTGTCGGGCAATTGCCGCGCGGGAATGTAGCGGTGCGACAGGCTCACGGCCGCTTCGAGCGCGGCATCGAGGATCAGCACGCCGTGGTGCTTCTCGAGTTCGGCCGAAATGCCGCGCAGCATGATCACGGCCTTGGGTTCGGTGGGCTCGTGCACCTGGATGGTCTGGAAGCGGCGGGTGAGCGCCGGGTCTTTCTCGATGTACTTCTTGTACTCCGACCAGGTGGTCGCGCCGATGGTGCGCAGCCGCCCGCGCGCGAGCGCTGGCTTGAGCAGGTTGGCCGCATCGCCGGTGCCGGCCGTACCGCCCGCACCGACCAGCGTGTGCACCTCGTCGACGAACAGCACGATCGGCCTGGGGCTCTTCTCGACCTCGTCGATCACCTGCCGGAGCCGCTGCTCGAACTCGCCCTTCACGCCCGCGCCGGCCTGCAGCAGCGTGGGGTCGAGCACCCACAGCGACACGTCCTTGAGCGAAGGCGGCACTTCGCCCGCGGCAAGCCGCGAGGCCAGGCCTTCGACCACCGCCGTCTTGCCCACGCCGGCCTCGCCGGTGAGCAGCGGGTTGTTCTGGCGGCGGCGCATCAGGATATCGATGATCTGGCGGATCTCGTCGTCGCGGCCGTAGACCGGATCGAGCTCCCCGGCGCGCGCCTTGGCGGTCAGGTCGCTCGCGTACTTGGCGAGTGCCGAGCCACCGGCCGCCGGGCCATCGCCCTGGTGGTGCTGCGCAGCGGGCGCGCTGCCGCCCGTACCCACGCTCGGCACAACGTCATAGTCGTCCTCCGGGGATCCCTCGGTCCACGCCGCAAGCTGGGCCACCAGCACGTCGGGCACGATCTTGTCGAACTCGCGCGAGATGCCCGAGAGCACCTGGCGCAGCCCCGGCGTCTTGATGATGCCGGCGAGCAGGTAGGCGCCGCGGATCGACGTGGCCTCGAAGCGCAGGCTCGCATACACCCATGCACGTTCGACGGCGTTGTCGACGTGCTCGGAGATGTCGCTGATCGACGTGGCGCCGTGCGGCAGCCGGTCGAGCGCACGCACGAGGTCCTGCTCCACCGCATCGAGATTGAGCCCCGCGCGCTTGATGATGCGCAGCATGTCGCTGTCCTGCAGCTGCAGGATCTGGTGCAGCCAGTGCACCAGTTCCACGTAGGCATTGCCGCGCAGCTTGGCGAAGGCGGTGGCGGTCTCCAATGCCTTGTAGAGCATCGGGTTGAGCTTGGAGAAAAGAGAGACGCGGCGGATGTCGGTCATAGAGCCATGGAAGATGCGGACTCGGCAGGTGCTTTTGCTGCTGCCGACGCGTTACGGGAAGACAGCGCCTCGGGCTGGAACACCATGTCGCCGGCATCGGTGTCCGAAAGGCGCGTGCCGAGCCAGCTGCCCCAGCCGAGGCGCTGGTCGCTGCTCAGTTGCATGCCACGGGCTTCCTGCTTCTTCAGCACGAGCCGGAGCTCCCAGGCGAACTCGATGCCGACGTACTGGCGCACCCAGTCGACCACCTGCTGGAGCCGGCGGCTGCCCGGCAGGAACTCGCGGAACTCCTGCTGCGAGAGCGGCCCGAGTTCGAGGCGGAACTTGGATTGAGCGTCGCGCACCGCCAGGCCGATGGTCGCGCCACCGCCCAGCTTGTGGTTGCGCCCGAAGAGGCCGAGCCGGCTCACCTGCCGCTCGTCGAGCATCACCCAGTCGCTCACGAACTCCTCGACGCGCACGGGCACGTCGAAGTAGAGCCGGAGGATCTGGATCAGGCCCTCGGGGTTGCGCGTCTGGCGCACCAGGTGGCCGGCCATGAAGGTGCGCGCATGGTCGGCGATGCGGTCGCGTCGCTTCAGGCCCGGCTGCCCCATGTTCATGAGGCTCGCCACGTAGTCGACGAAGCGATGGCCGTCGGGACGGTCCAGGCTGTTGACCGACTGCGCATCGGCCCAGGCCCGGTAGAACAGCAGGATCAGCCGGTGGTGGAACAGGTCGGCAAACGCGCTGAGGGTGTTGTCGTTGTGATGGCGTTTGCGTTCGCGCGCGTATTCGGTCAGGTGCAGCGGCAGCGGGCCGTTGGGACCGAACAGGCCGAAGCCGTAGATCGAGATGCGCGGCGGGCCGTCGCCGTCGACATCGACGCCCGACACGTTCGACGGCGCGAAGGCCATCGAGGGCTCCTGCCCGAGGCGCAGCGGTTCGTCCAGCGGGCGCGGCGCGCGGCCCAGCAAGGGGTGGTCGCCCTGTGCATCGAGCCGGCGCAGCAGCATGAACAGGTCGTGCTCGAAGGGCTGATCGACCAGCCCGGCCCACAGCGCAGGGTCGACCTGGAGCGCGCCGCGTCGAGTGGGCATGGGCAGTTGCGGGTTCTCGCCGTTCGCGGCCTCGACCGCCTCGAACACGTCCTCGCCCTCGGCGGGCACGGCCTGTTGCATCCCGTCGGAGAAACCGGCTGCGCTCATACGGCGGGGCGGCGTCCGACCCGTGGGGTCCACCGCGCGATTTCGCCGCGCTGCAGGCTGGAGAGCGCGAACTCGGTGAAGGCGTTGAGCGACACGTGCCGGCTGAAGAACTGCTCGAGCACGGCGCCGAAAAGGTACGGGCTCGCGCCGGAAAACGCGACCTCGTCGATCTTGAGCGCGATCTCCACGCCGCGCCCGAAGACGATCGGCCCGGGCTCCGGCAGGCGGCGGAACACCGGCGCCAGCGCCATCGAGCGCACGCCCTGTATCTGGCGGCGCACCGAAGGGTCGGCCAGGTTGCCATAGAGATCGAGCATCTCGCGCAGCGCGGCGGCGCCTTGCGCGGCATCGACATCGGTCAGGCTCAGGTAGTTGAGCCCGAGGTGGCTGATGAGCCGCCAGGTGAGCGCCCCTTCGGCCAGCGCCGGGTACGGCCGCGAGGGGCCTCGCAGGATGCGGATCGAACGCACGGGCGCCGAGACGCGCAGGGTGAAGTCCGATTCGAGCCCGGTCGGCAGCAGCAGCGGCAGGTCGCGGTTGGTGCACAGCGCATCGAGCGTGATGTGCCGCAGGCTGTGCGGAAAGGGCGCGTCGTGCTGGTCGACCAGCGACACGTACACCTCGCTGCCGGTGTAGCTGGTGCGCGTGCCCTGCGCCCGCGCACGGTCGGACACGAGGCGCGGCTCGCGGCGCAGCGAGAAGTAGGCGCCGAAGTCGCCGTCGTCGGCCGCGAACGAGCCGAGGAAGGGCCGGAACTCGCGCTCCTCCGAACCGCTGGCCATGTGGCCGGTCACGCGCTCGACGGTGAAGATCTCGAAGTCGCGCGGGCGCGTGCGGTCGATCACCGCATGGTGCTCGTGCTGGCCGGGGCCGACCGGGATGCGGTCGCTGCGGCGCGGCACGAGGTTGATGATGGGCGTGCAGAACAGCGAGAAGTGCCGCGCATCGACCAGCCGCTCCAGGTCGCCGTCGGCGCGGTCGAGCAAGATCACGATGTCCATCGTGCTGCCGCTCATGGCCGCGGCCGCCGCGCGCAGGTTCTTCACGCTGAAGAACAGGTAGCGGTCGGGGAACGCGAAGTACTCGTGCAGCAGCCGGTAGCCCTGGAACGAACGCGCGTCGTAGGGCAGCAGCGCCTGGTCGGGGTCGAAGCCCTCGTGGCGGATGGCCTCGTCGCCGAGCGGCACGATCCGTGCCGCGGTGCCGGGGCCGCTGCGGCACACCGTGCCGACGCTGTGGTGCGCCACGAGCTCGAGCACGCGCAATGCATGCAGCTCGGCACCCGAGAGAAAGAACTCGAGCCGGTCGAGCGGCATCTCGGAAAACTTGGCGCCGCCCACCGCTTCGAGCCTGATGGTGATCGCGCTCTTGGCCTGGCGCGCCACGACCGGCATCGCGTGCGCAATTTCCGCGGGCACCGGCCCGATGCCGGCCTCGGCGATCTTGATGGGCCACAGCGTGACCGCATGGCCGGTGCGGAACTCGCAGGCGGTCTGCTCGCCCTTGATCATGCGGCCGCGCAGGATGGTGTGGCGCGGCAGTTCGTAGCCCGCCTTCAGCGATCCTTCGTTGAGGTTGCCGTCGATCTGCACCACGGCCATCGCGGGCAGCGGCGCCAGGAAGTTGGGGTACACCACCTCCAGCAGGCGCTGCGAGAAACGCGGGAACTCCGCGTCCATCTTGAGCTGGATGCGCGCCGTGAGAAAGCTGAAGCCTTCGAGCAGGCGCTCCACGTACGGATCGCTGACCTCGATGCCGCGCATGCCGAGCCGGCCCGCGATCTTCGGGTAGCGCTGCGCGAACTCGGCCCCGAGCTCGTGCATGTAGGTGAGCTCGCGGTTGTAGTAGTCGAGAAGGCGCGCGTCCATCAGAGCCCCCCCGTCGGCCGCAGGATCATGTGGCCGCTTTCAAGGTCGAGCTCGGAGCGCAGGATGAATTCGATGGGGTAAGGCACCGACCACAAGGTGCCGCGGATCTCGAGCGCAAGCAGGTTGTGGTGCTCGAGGTCGGTCGCGTCGGTCACGCAGCGCACGTCGATGCTGTCCTTCATGATGCGCGGCTCGAAGTCGATGATCGAGGCGCGGATGGCAGCCTCGACGTCCGCGAAGTCGACCTCCGACATGCGTCCGCCGGCCCAGCCGCGCACGCCGTAGTTGACGACCGAGCGCCGCGCGCGCGGCATGGTGTTGATGTCGTGGTCCGCGCCGAAGTTGGTGGTGTTGAGCAGCCACTGCAGGTCGCGCAGCACCGAGTCGCGCAGCAGCTTGCCGCTCATGAGGAAGCTGCCCGCGCGCTCCTGCCGGCTCTGCGGCTGCTTGTCGGTCAGGCGGTCGAGCAGCACGGGCTGCAGGCGGTCGCGCGCCACGCTTTCCTGCGGGTCGCCATCGATGTCCATGGCCAGGCGGCTCCCGTGCGGCACAGGCAGCGTGGTGCTCACGGTGCGGCTTCCTCCGCCGCGAATTCGACGAGCCGCACATCGAGCAGCGAGTGGTCGCCGGCTTCGCTGATCAGCGTGCGCTGGCCGACGCCGGCGTACTGCGCCTCGCCGGCCAGCGCCAGCCAGTCGGTGCGGCGGCCGAGCATGGTTTCGTCGTCGAGCGCATCGAGCGCATCGAGCGCGCCGGGATAGCGGACCGGTATCAGGCCGTTGAGTCCGCGGCCATCGCGCAGCACGATCTCGGCCGGTGCCCACAGCAGGTCGACCAGGTGCTGCGGACGTTGAAGCTTGAGACGGCGCACCGCGTGCAGCGGCAGCCATGCATAGCCCGAAGGCGTGAGCAGTTCCAGCACGGCACCGAGGCGCGCATCGCCGTCGCAGAGCCAGGCGAACGCATGGGTTTCCACCGGCTCGCCGTCGATGGCCTGCACGGCGCGCGCGTCCGACCGGTCGACGCAGCTCAGCGTGCCGTGCAGCGCGGGCGCGGCCTCTCGCGCGGCCTCGCGCAACCCGGCCGCTTCGGAGGCCTGCTCGAACGGCAGCGCCGCCGCGGCAATCAGCCCGTCGACCCAGCCGGCCTGGCCGGCAACGATCGCCGGGGCACGGCCGCCGTTCCAGAATTCGGTGCGATGGCGCTCGGCGGCCAGCGCCATCGCGCAGGTGGCACTGGCAGGCGCGAAGGAGGGATCGATCCTGGCGGCCAGCTTGAGCTGGTCTTCAGCCCGCTGCCATTCGCCGCGCAGCGCGAGGAAGTGGCACAGGGCGAGCCGCAGGCCGGCATTCTGGGGACTGGCGCGGATCTGCCGCTGCACCCATTCGGTGTGCTCGGCCACGGAGCGCTCGCCCAGCACTGCAAACCCATCGCCCATGAAGCTTCCTCATTGACTCGCGCACGACGACATGTCGTTCTGGTGATGATCCTCGGCCGAAGGGCAGGCTTTTCATCGGCACGCGAATCGCTCGCACGACCTGCCCCGGCATGACGAGAGGGAATCAGGATTCCCTGTTTTCCTTGATGTTCCAGGCCAGCACGSTCTCGGSGCCCTTGCCGCCCTTGTCGGTCTGTTCCCAGTACTGCTGCTTCACCTTGGCSGCCTGGAAGGCGAACTGCACGAACACCGCGTCCGAACCCTGCTCGGCSGTGTACTGCACCGAGGTGACCAGCACTTCCTCGAGCGTGACGCGCGTGTATTCGATCTGCGAGCCCCCSGCCTTGCACACCGACACCTCGACCTTGCCCAGGTGCTTGCCGCTYGCGCAGTTCTTCATGACSGACGGTGCCGCCTTGTCGATRCGCGCCAGCACCTGCAGGTCGTTGAAGCTCGCCTTGCCCACRCCGCCGCCACCGCCGCTGACCATGTTTCCAGGCTGCGTCGCTCCCCAGGCAAACGACTTGATATCCGTCCAGTCCTTGTGGTTCGMGTCCTTGGATTCGCCGTTCGCGCCCTCGACGCGCATGAACATGTCTACTGCCATGATTAACCCCCAAAAGTTATGTGCGCCCCTCGTGGAGCACCGTTGAATTAGCTGCTGTCCTTCTTGTTGGATGGCAGCTTCGAAACCAGCCGCAACGACACCGTCAGCCCTTCGAGCTGATAGTGCGGCCGGAGAAAAAACTTGGCGGCGTAGTAGCCGGGGTTGTCCTCGATGGCTTCCACCTGGACTTCCGCCGCCGCCAGCGGCTTCATCGCCTTCGTGTCCTGGGACGACGTGCCGGGGCTGCCGTCCACGTAGTTCATGATCCAGTCGTTGAGCCAGCGCTCCATGTCCTCGCGCTCGCGGAACGAACCGATCTTGTCGCGCACGATGCACTTCAGGTAGTGCGCGAACCGGCAGCATGCGAACAGGTACGGCAGGCGCGCCGCCAGGTTGGCATTGGCCGTGGCGTCGGCGTCGTAGTACTCGGCCGGCGACTGCAGCGACTGCGCGCCGATGAAGGCCGCGAAGTCGGAGTTCTTGCGGTGCACGAGCGGCATGAAGCCGTTCTTGGCAAGCTCGGCTTCGCGCCGGTCGCTGATCGCGATCTCGGTCGGGCACTTCATGTCCACGCCGCCGTCGTCGGTCGGGAAGGTMTGGGTGGGCAGGTTCTCGACCGCGCCGCCCGATTCCACGCCGCGGATGGAGGTGCACCAGCCGTACTGCTTGAACGAGCGGTTGATGTTCACGCCCATCGCATAGGCCGAGTTGGCCCAGGTGTAGCGCGTGTGCTGCGCCGAGTCGGTCTCTTCCTCGAACTCGAACTCGTCGACCGGGTTGGTGCGCGCGCCGTAGGGCAGGCGCGCCAGGAAGCGCGGCATGGCCAGGCCGATGTAGCGCGCGTCTTCCGATTCGCGCAAGGAACGCCAGGCGGTGTGCTCGGTGTTCTGGAAGATCTTGGTCAGGTCGCGCGGGTTCGACAGTTCCTGCCACGAGTCCATCTGCATCACGGTGGGCGATGCGCCGGCAATGAAGGGGCAGTGCGCGGCGGCGGCGATCTTGGCCATCTCGCCCAGCATCTCGACATCGGGCGGGCTGTGGTCGAAATGGAAATCGCCGATCAGCGCGCCGAAGGGCTCGCCGCCGAACTGGCCGTACTCGGCCTCGTAGATCTTCTTGAACAGCGGGCTCTGGTCCCAGCCGATGCCCTTGTGGCGCTTGAGCGAGCGCGCCACTTCGCGCTTGGACGCGCACATCACGCGGATCTTGAGCTGCTCGTCGGTCTCGGTGTTGTTGACGAGGTAGTGCAGGCCGCGCCATGCGCCTTCGAGCTGCTGGAAGTCTTCGTGGTGCAGGATCTGGTTGATCTGCTCCGAGAGCTTGCGGTCGATCTCGGTGATGATGCCCTGCACCGTGCGGTAGGCGTCGTTCGAGATGGTGACGGTGCTTTCGAGCGCCTGCACGGCGAGCGTCTTGACGGCGTTCTGCACCGCCTCGCGCGCCTGGTCTGTCTTGGGCTTGAACTCGCGCTGCAGAAGGTCGGAGAACTCGTTCGGCTCGAGCGCTTCGACCGTGGTGGTCTGCGCGCGCGCTGTCTGTTTGGGTGCGGTGCTCATGATGGAGATCCTGTCGGCTTGCTTTGCTGCGGCTGCTCGCGCTTACTCGGAAGAGGTGCCGGGCGCCGTGGTGCCCGACTTTTCATTCGCGGCTTCCACCGCCTTGATCACCGCGGGGTTGGGCGCGGAGGCCAGCGACTTGAGGAGGGCCGGGTTCTGCAGCGCCTGCGCAATCAGCTGCTCGGCGCCGTTCTTGCCGTCCATGTAGGAGAGCAGGTTCGAGAGCTCCGTGCGGGCCGCCAGCAGCTGCTGCAGCGCACCTACCTGGCTTGCGATGCGCGCGGGCGAGAAGTCGTCCATGCTGTCGAAGGTGATGTCGACATTCATCTGGCCTTCGCCCGTGAGCGTGTTGGGCACCTGGAAGGCCACGCGCGGCTTGATCGACTTCATGCGGTCGTCGAAGTTGTCGATGTCCACGGCCATGAAGTCGCGATCCGCGAGATCGGGCATCGGGTCGACCTGCTTGCCCGCGAGGTCGGCGATCACGCCCATCACGAAGGGCAGCTGGATCTTGYGTTCGCTGCCGTAGATCTCGACGTCGTACTCGATCTGCACGCGCGGCGCCCGGTTCCGCGCGATGAATTTCTGACCACTGTTTCTGACACGGTTGTCTGCCATAAGCTTCCTCTTGAAACTGAATGCGTGGATCGGACCCGGCTGTCTGCAAGCCTTCGGCATCTGCGGCGACGGCCGCCTACTCCGAGGACGCGCCGCTGTTCAACGGCCGCCCGGCCAGGCTCTCTATCTTTTGCAATCCCTCGGGCACGAGCTCTTCGATGATCTGGAAGAAGTTGAGGTCCAGGAGCCTTTGCGCTCTGCGGATCAGCATGGGCGCCGGATGACTGGGCTCCGTGCGCTCCATGTACTGGCAAGCCTTTTCCAACAACACCTGCACATCATCACGACTCGATATTTCAATCTCTTTAATACCCGCCGCGCGCAAGCCCGCACTGCCATTCGCAGCACCGGCAGCCGTGCCCTGCGCGCTCGAAGCAGCGGGCTGCGCAACGCCATCCGCATGCGCACCGCTTTCGGGCCGAATGCCGTCCGGCGGATCGGGCTGCACCTGCTCCGGCAGCAACTGGACCACGGTGCGAAGCGACCGTTCGAGCCGCGAAAAATCGGGCGCCCAGCTCTGTCCCAGTGCGCGTTCGGAGGTCTCGCGAATGCGCTGCAGCAACGCCAGCGCCTCGCGCAAGGCCACCACCGGCGGCGCCGCCTTCTCCTGTGCGCGGCGCGCCGCCTCCCGCAGCCGGCCGATGCCGCCCGGGTAATCGATCTGATCGGTCTTGCTCGAATCGAGCAATGCCTCGACCTGCCGAAGGCTCACCGACGAACCTCCGTCGTCGAGCAGGCGCGCATCGCGCACGCTGCGTCCGAGCCCTTCGGCTTCGGCCAATGCAGCCAGCGCATTCATGCGCGGCAGCGGATCTTCGAAGCCATCGCCCGCGACATGCGGATGCACGTCGTCCCAGAATTTCTGCAGCACGGCATCGACCAGCCGAAGCCCGTCGGCATAGCCGGGCAAGCCTCGCGTTTCGGTCCATGCCAGGGTCAATGGAACCAGCACCCGCAGGTCGCGCGTGCGTTCGCACAGCTGCCTGGCAATGCGTTCCACACGGGCCCAGTCGGGCGGTTCGGCCGGAATGATCGTCGAGCCGAACTGCTGCTCCCGCTTGCCTGTCGTCGCTTGTTGCAACGCCATGAAATCGGGGTCGTATTCCAGATCTTCTCCGCACGGAAGCGGGCCTGCTACAGGCGACTGCAATAGATCGATCTCACTCGGCAACAACCGCGCCCCCCTTTGGATAAACCGTTCTCAACAATGTTTATCTTGAGGGGAACAAGAGTTACGGTCAACATCAACAGGACGCAACGCACAGGCGATGAATCCCAAAGGAGTACATCTCCTTTCAGACGTCAAACGGAACGCTTACAGCAAGCCACGCCCACCAAGATTGCGCATCAGCGCACTTAAGCCGAAAGTCCACCGCGGTGCCTGGTCGGCATGAACCACGCGATTGAACAGCGCGCCGAGTTCCGGTGCGGCGATGCACACGCGGTCGCCGACGACGTGGGTGAATCCTTGCCCAGGCCCGTGACGGTCTTGTGTCGGCGCGAACATCGTGCCGAGAAACAACATGAAGCCGTCGGGGTAGTCATGGTGCGCACCGACCGCCTGCGACACGAGGTCGAGCGGATCGCGGCTGATCTTCGACAACGAGCTGGAGCCTTCGAGCCTGAAGCCTTCGGGCCCGGTCACCTCGAGCGCCACCGTGATGCGGCGCACATCGGCGATGCCGAAATGCGCATCGAACAAGYGGATGAACGGACCGATGGCGCAGGAGGCGTTGTTGTCCTTGGCCTTGCCGAGCAGCAGCGCGCTGCGGCCTTCGAAGTCGCGCAGGTTGACGTCGTTGCCGAGCGCGGCGCCGAGCGTCTCGCCGCGGCTGTTGACCGCGAGCACGACCTCGGGCTCGGGGTTGTTCCAGACCGAGCCCGAATGAATGCCGACGTCGGCGCCTGTGCCCACGGCGGCGAGCACGGGCGCCTTGGTGAAGATCTCGGCATCGGGCCCGATGCCGACCTCGAGGTACTGCGACCACACGCCCTGCGCGAGCAGCACCTCCTTGACCTTCGCCGCCTCGGGCGAGCCGGGCACGATGTCCGCGAGGTTGTCGCCGAGCACGCTGCCGATGGCGGCGCGCGTGGCCTCGGCCTTCGAGGCGTCGCCGCGCGCCTGCTCTTCGATCACGCGTTCGAGGAGGCTTGCCACGAAGGTCACGCCGCTGGCCTTGATGACCTGCAGGTCGCAGGGGGCGAGCAGCCAGGGCTTGCCGACGTCGCGCGCGGTCTCGTCGCTCTCGTCGCTGTTCGCGAGGACGGCCTCGAGCGCAGCGATGCGCGGGGCCTGGCCGCTTTGCAGGGCACCACGCACAGCCTCGGCCGGCGGGTTCCTGCCTTCGAGCAGGTCGCTCATGGTCGGCGCGAGCTTCGACAGGTCGTGCAGGCCGCCTTCGTGCACGGCCACCAGCACCGGGCCCACGCCGGGTTGCCAGAGGCGGCCGACCAGGGTGGCGCGCTCGGCGTCGCGGGGAAGGCTGTTGGAAGTCGAGAGGTTCAAGGACATGGCGCTGTGTGTCTCCGGTAGGGTGCGATGCAGTGCGCGAATGCGCGACGCTGCATCGTACGTCGGAGGTGCGCTCAGTGCCCTGCGCCGTGCGCCTTTGCCGCCCGAACCCGCGCCACCTGTGCGGGCAGGTCCGTCCACGCAGGCTCCTGCGGCGCGAAGCGCGCACGCATGTAGCCAGCGAGCTCGGCGATCTGCCGGTCGTCGAGTGCCTCGCGGAAGGCCGGCATGAAGCCGATGTCGCGGCTCGCGGGATCGCGCACGCCGTCGAGGATGGTGCGCAGCAGGTTGTCGGGCCGTGCGCTCGTGAGGTTGCCGTTGAGTGCGAGCGGCGTGTTCACGCCGAGCAGCGTGGGGCCGTTGCCGTCGTGATGGCATGACGCGCACGCGCTGTCGAACATGCGCTGCGCGGGGCCGAGCAGCTGGCCTTGCGTGCGCGATGCAGCGTCGACCACCTGCTGCGCGACGGCTTGCGGTGCTGCAGCCGGCGTCGGGTTGAACGAACCGAGGTAGGTCGCCATCGCACGCACGTCGGCATCGGACACCTGGCCGAGTTCGCGCACCACCTCGGCCATCGGCCCGCCTGCGATGCCGTGGCGCTGCGTGTGACCGCTGCGCAGGTAGCGGTACAGCTCGTCGGCATCCCACGGCACCGCGGATTTCGAAAGGCCGGTGAGCGCAGGCGCCTCCCAGCCATCGACCATCGCGCCCGAAAGAAAGGCGCTGCCGCCCTGCTCCGCGCCCAGCGCATTGCGCGGCGTGTGGCAGGCGCCGCAATGGCCCAGGCCGTTGACGAGGTAGGCGCCGCGGTTCCATTCGGCGCTTTGCGTGGCCGCCGGCTGCAACGGTGCGGGATCGTGGAACAGCGCATTCCAGCCGGCCATCAGCGGCCGCATGCTGAACGGGAACTTGAGCGCGGACTTCGGCGTTTCCGCGCGCACCGCGGGCATCGACATGAAGTACGCATAGAGCGCCTGCAGGTCGTCGTCGCTGGTCTTCGCGAACGCGGTGTACGGGAACGCGGGATACAGGTAATGGCCGTCACGCGAAACACCCTCGCGCATCGCACGCTGGAAGGCACTGAAGGACCAGCGGCCAAGGCCGGTGTAGTCATCGGGCGTGAGGTTGGTGGTGTAGAGCGTGCCGAAGGGCGTGTCCATCGCGCGGCCGCCCGCATTGGGCGCGCCGCCGGGCGCCGTATGGCACACCGCGCAATCGCCGAGCGCGGCGAGCACGCGGCCGCGTTCGATGGTGGACTCGCTGTAGACCGGCGCGCTGAGCGAGACCGGGGCAATGGCGGAGCGCCAGCCGAGCAGGCCGGCGATGAGGCCGATGCCGCCGATGAAGAGCGCTGCGCCGGTGGCCCAGACGCTCTTGCGCTGGGGCCACGGCGCATCCGTCTTGCTCCTTCCCCTTTTGGGGGAAGGTTGGGATGGGGGCACGGCGGCGTCACCACTCGAGCGCCGCTCGCCCCCACCCCCGCCCTCCCCCAGAGGGGGAGGGAGAAACTCCCGATTCAGTTCGGCCAGCACCGTCTCCGGCGTGAACGGCGGCGACCGGAACCGCACCCCCGTCGCATCGAAGATCGCATTCGCGATCGCCGCGGTCCCCGGTACCGAGGACGACTCGCCCGCGCCCAGCGACGGCTCGCCCGGCCGCGGCATGTGCATCACTTCGATCACCGGCACGTCGCGGAAGTTGATGATCGGGTAGCCGCCCCACTCGCGGCTCGCGACCACGCCGGCCGGCAGCACGCCGGGCAACCGGGCACCACCGGCCGCGGCGCCCTGCTGCGGCGCGAACTGCACCTGCTCCATGAGCGCGCGGCTCGTGGTCTGGATCACGTTGCCGTGCACCTGGTGCTCGACACCCGCGGGATTGACCATCAAGCCCGCGTCATGCCCCACCACCACGCGGCGCACGTGCACCTCGCCGGTCTTGCGGTTCACCTCCACATCGGCCACCCACGCAGCCCACGCGGCGCCGAAGCCGGGCCACTTGCTGTGGATGTAGCGCGCATAGGCGAAGCCCTGGCCGAAGAGGATGTCGCCGCCCTCGCCCAGCCCGCCATCGGCGTTCTCCTGCGGCCCCGTGCGCATGCGCCAGCCGGCCTTCTGCGCGGTGGCCTGCACCAGTTCGACCGCGCGCGGATCGTTCAGGTGGCGCAGGCGGAACTGCACCGGATCGACACCCGCCGCGGTCGCCAGCTCGTCGATGTACGACTCGTGTGCGAACGAGCTCGGCAGCGCCGACACGCCGCGCAGCCACGAGGCGCGCACGATCGGCGCCATGTCGTTGACCTTCACGCGCAGGTTGTCGTAGCCGTAGGGCGGGCGCGCCGTGCGGTCGCCCATCTCGAAGGCCTGCGCGGCCGGCTCGATGGTGCGCGTGAGCAGCAGCGCCAGCGTCGGCGCGCCGTTCGACGGGTACGAGGTCTCGAAGTCGTAGGCGGCGACGCGGCCGTCGGCCATCAGCCCGCCATCGATCTCCATGAGCTGCGCGGCGCCCTTGGGCTCCCACGCATGTTCCTGCTCGCGCGTGAGCTGCACGCGCACCGGCATGCCCACGGCGCGCGCGAGCAGGGCCGCATCGGCCGCCACGTCGTCGGCGCCGTTGCGGCCGTAGCAACCCGCGGCCTCCATGCGGACCACGTCGACCTGCACGTCGTCCACGCCCATGAGCTTCGCCAGGTCGGCGCGCAGCACATGCGGGTTCTGCGAGCCCGCCCAACAACGCAGCTGCATGCCGGTGCCGTCGGCCGGCTGCCATTCGGCCAGCGCGCACGACGGACCGATGGACGCATGCATCTGGTACGGCCACACATAGGTGCGCTGCATCGGCTGTGCGGCTGCGGCCATCGCGCCATCGACATCGCCTTCGTCGACCAGCAAGCGCTGCGTCGACGGGTTGTCGCGCAGGGCCTGTGCGAGGTCGCCCAGGTCGGGCATGCCGGGCCAGGGCTTCCACGTCACGCGCAACTCGCGCAGCGCCTGCTCCGCGTGCTCTTCCCGCTCGGCCACGATGCCGACGAAGTCGCGGATCACGACCACGGCACGGATGCCGGGGATGTGCGCGATCGACGATTCGTCCACCGACTCGAGCGTGTTGCCGATGAACTCGCCGTGGTCTGCGCCCGCATAGGGCGGGCGCACCACGCGGCCGTGCAGCATGCCCGGCACGCGCATGTCGTGCACGAACACCAGCTCGCCCGCGAGCTTCGCGGGAATGTCGACGCGCGCCTGGCGGGTGCCGACGATGCGGTAGTCGGCCGGGTCCTTGGGTTGTGCGGCCGCATCGAGCCGCAGCACCGTGCGCTGGCCGGCCACGAGGTCCGCGTAGCTGACGTGGCGGTCCGGTGCCTCGGCAATGCGCACCACGCCGTTGCGCACCTGCAGCGCTTCGGCCGCAACGCCCAGCCGCTCGGCCGCACGCGCCAGCAGCCATGCGCGCGCCTGTGCGGCGGCCAGCCTCAGGGGCTGCGCGTGGAGCTGGATCGAGGCGCTCGCGATCGTCGCACCCTGGTTGGGCGCACGCGCAGTGTCGCCCAGCATCATGCGCACGCAGGGCATGCCGAGGTCGAGCTCTTCGGCCACGATCTGCGCGAGTGCGGTCTGGATGCCGGTGCCGAGATCGACGTGCCCGTTGAGCGCCGAGGCGCTGCCGTCGTCCCAGACCGCGAGCAGGATCTCGTCGCCCTCGATGGGGTTGCCCGCGATCAGCGCAGGCTGCCCGTTCGCAGGCGCCGGCGCGGACGGCGTCTCGCGCACCACCAGCAACACGCCGTCGGCAGCGAGAAACGCCGCGCGGGTCTGCGGCAGATCGGCGCGACGCGTCATGCGGCCTTGTCTTGCGATGTTGCGCTCATGCGCGCGGCGGCACGCTGCACGGCGTCGAGAATTTCAATGTGCGTTCCGCAGCGGCACAGGTTGCCCGAAAGCTCGGCGCGGATGCGCGCCTCGCTCGCCTGCGGATCGCGCGCGAGCAGCGCCGCCGCCTGCATCACCATGCCGTTGAGGCAGTAGCCGCACTGCGCGGCCTGCGCGTCTTCAAAGGCCGCCTGCACCGGATGCCAGCGGCCGCGCGTGCCGAGGCCTTCGAGCGTGGTGATGGCGCGGCCCGCCACGCCGTGCGCGGGAATCACGCAGGAACGCGCCGCCACGCCGTCGACATGCACCGTGCACGCGCCGCACTGTCCCAGGCCGCAGCCGTACTTGGGCC
Organism: Variovorax sp. P4_B10; assembly: GCF_056402375.1. NCBI lineage: Bacteria > Pseudomonadati > Pseudomonadota > Betaproteobacteria > Burkholderiales > Comamonadaceae > Variovorax > Variovorax sp. P4_B10. The sequence continues at coordinate 37,349 of NZ_JBFUHN010000054.1, forward strand.
CGTTGAGGCCCAGGTCGTTGCGCAGCAGATGCAGCAGCGAAGCCTCGCGTGAAACGCCCGACAACGAACAGGCCTGGCCGTTGACCTGCAGGTGCAGCGGCTCAGCGCCGCAACTGGCCGTCACGGGTGTACATCTCCAGGTCCACGAAGGTCGAGCCGTTGTGGTTCTTCGCGCTGTAGTCGATCGGGAAATCGCCGAAGCGCGTGCTGCCGATGCTTTCGAGCCCGGCGATGAAGCTGTCGCGCGTGAGCGTCTTGCCAGCGCGGCGCAGGCCTTCGACCATCACGCGCGCGACGATGTAGCCCTCGAGCGCGGTGTAGCTGTCGATCTTCTCGCCGAACTCCGCGCGGTCGCGCTGGTAGTCGGCCACGATGGGCACGCGCTGCGCCTGCGGCGGCGGCACGATGCTGGCCGTGACCAGCCCCGCGAGCTTGCCGTCGAGCCGCTTGGCGGAGCCGGCCGCATCGGTGATGCCCACCGACAGCGTGTACAGCGGCGCGCCCACGCCGTTCGCGCGGTAGTCGCGGATGAAGGTTTCGACCATGCGGCCGGCCATGATCATCACGACCGCGCCCGGCTTCGCTTCGGCGAGGCCGGTGGCGACCTGCTTCGCATCCTCGGCGGTGATGGCCAGCGGCAGCGTCTTCACCACCTGCACCTTGTACTCGGCCGCGAGCTGCTCGCAAGTGGCGAGGTTCGACTTGCCGAAGGGGCTGTCCTGGAACACCACGGCGATCGACGAGATGCCGATGGTCGAGAGGTGGCTGATGATCTTGCGCAGCTCGAGGTCGTAGCCGGCACGCACATGGAAAAGGATGCGGTTGACCTTGGTTCGGAACGAGGTGGTGCCCACCAGCGGCGCGAACATCGGCACGCCCGCCTTCTCCGCGAGCGGCATGGCGGCTGCGAGATTGCCGGTGGCGACGAAGCCGGTGAGCGCGAAGACCTTGTCCTCGTCGATCAGCTTCGCCGTGTTGGCAGCCGTCTTCGCGGGATCGTAGGCATCGTCATACGTGACGAGCTCGATCTTGCGGCCGTTGACGCCACCCGACTTGTTGACGCGGTCGAAGTAGAGCTTGATGCCCGCGCGGTAATCGACGCCGAAGTCCTTGGCCGGGCCGCTGAGCACGGCCGACTGGCCGATGCGGATGGTGGTGTCGGTCACGCCGTTGTCCGCGCGTGCCGAACGCAAAAGGCCAGGGCCCAGGGCCAGGGCTGCGCCGCCCGCCACCATGGCGCGCCTTGAAATCGAAAGCTTCATGCGTCGTGAATCTCGGAGTTGTCGTCGTTGGGGAAGAGATGCGTTCAGGAGCCCTGGATGTCGGTGGACTGGATGCGCTTGACGCCCTTGGCATTCATCTGCTTCCAGGCGGCGGCCAGCGAGCCGTTGAGGTCGATGCCGCGCGTCGCGTCCTCGATCACATAGGCCTCGAAGCCGGCCTTGCGCGCATCCATCGCGGTCCAGGCCACGCAGAAGTCGGTGGCCAGCCCGGTGACGAACACCGTCTTGATGCCGCGCGCCTTGAGGTAGCCGGCCAGGCCCGTCGCGGTCTTGTGGTCGGCTTCCTCGAAAGCCGAGTAGCTGTCCATTTCCTTGTGGAAGCCCTTGCGGATGACGAGCTGCGCGGTCGGCACCTTGAGCTCCTTGCCGAGCGCGGCGTCTTCCGTGCCCTGCACGCAATGGTCCGGCCACAGCACCTGCGTGCCGTAGCTGAGCTTGGTCGTCTCGAAGGGCTTCTTGCCCGAGTAGGTGCTGGCGAAGGACGCGTGGCCCGCCGTGTGCCAGTCCTGCGTGACGACGATGTTCTCGAACGCCGGTGCCAGTGCATTGATCACCGGAATCACCTCGTTGCCGCCCTTCACCGCGAGCGTGCCGCCGTCGAGGAAGCAGTTCTGCACGTCGACGACGATCAGCGCGGCCTTGCTGCCGGGCTTGATCTTGCCGGCCGCGAAGGCGGAGAGGCCAAAGCTGCCGAGGCTGCCCGCAAACCCGAGGGCAGCGGCGGATTTCAGGACGGTTCTGCGATGCATGGCRTGGACTCCGGTGGGGTTGAAAAAATCAGACGCTCAGGTAGGCACGGCGCACATCCTCGTTGGCCGCAAGCTCGGCCATCGTGGCGTGATAACGGATCTGGCCCTTCTCGAGCACATAGGCGCGATCGGACACCAGTTCGGCGAAGTGCATGTTCTGCTCCGACAGCAGGATACTCACACCTTGGGCCTTGAGCTCCAGGATCATGTTGGCCATCTGCTCGACGATCACCGGCGCCACGCCTTCGGAGGGCTCGTCGAGCAGCACCAGGTACGGGTTGCCCATCAGCGTACGCGCCACGGTGAGCATCTGCTGCTCGCCGCCGCTCATGCGCCCGCCCGGCCGGGTCGGCATCTCGCCCAGGTTGGGAAAGAGCTTGAACAGGCGCTCGGGCGTCCACAGCGGCGCGTCGGTGCCGTCGGTCCAGCGGCGTGCCGGCTGCTTGCCGACTTCGAGGTTCTCCATCACCGTGAGGTCGGTGAACACGCGCCGGTCTTCGGGCACGAAGCCCAGGCCCAGGCGCGCCGCCACGTGCGGCTCGCTCTTCGAGATGTCGTGGCCCAGGAAGCGCACCGCGCCGCGGCGCTTGGCCAGCATGCCGATCAGCGTCTTGAGCGTGGTCGACTTGCCCGCGCCGTTGCGGCCCATCAGCGCAACCACCTCGCCGCGCCGCACCTCGAGGTCGACGTCGTAGAGGATCTGCGCGGCGCCGTACCACGCGCACAGCGCCTTCGCTTCGAGCAACAGTTCTCCTCCGCTCATGCGGTTTCTCCCAGAGCTGCCGACACGGCCGCAGCCTTCTCGGCGATTTTTTCGAATGTCTTGCCGCTGCCGAAGTACACCTCCTGCACCTTCGGGTGGTCGCGGATCTCGAGCGGCTTGCCCTGCGCGATCAGGCGCCCGCGGGCCAGCACGATCATGCGGTCGGCATACGCGAACACCACGTCCATGCTGTGCTCGGTGAAGAGCACCGCGAGGCCGCGCTGGATCACGAGGTCCTTGGTGAGCGCCATGAGCGAGTTGCGCTCCTTCGGCGCCATGCCGGCGGTGGGCTCGTCCATGAGCAGCAGTTTCGGGCTGTTGGCCATCGCGATGGCCAGCTCGACGCGCTTGACGTCGCCGTACGCAAGCTCGCTGCAGGGCCGGTCGGCCTGCGCCTTCATGCCGACCTGGTCGAGCAGCGCGAGCGCTTCGTCGCGCTTGTGCTCGCTGGCGCGGCGCCACATCGAGAACAGCTTGCCGTCGTGCGAGAGCATCGCCATCTGCACGTTCTCGGCCACCGTGAGCGAGGCGAAGGTTTCGGCGATCTGGAAGGTGCGGCCCACGCCCTTGCGCCAGATGGCGCGCGGCTTCTGGCCCACCAGCTCGTGGCCGTCGAACAGGATCGAGCCCTGGTCGGCCTTGAGCTGGCCGTTGACCATGTTGAAGGTGGTGGACTTGCCGGCGCCGTTCGGGCCGATGAGGGCCAGCAGTTCGCCGGCCTTCAGTTCGAAGCTGATGCCGTCGACGGCCTTGACCCCGCCGAAGGACTTGCCGAGGTTCTCGACTTTGAGGAGCGGTGCGTTGTTGTTGCTCATGCCTTGGCCTCCTTCACCTCGGCAGCCGGCGTCTTGCGCCGCAGCAGGCGCTCGGTCATCTGCTTGGCGAAGCCGGCGATCCCCTGCGGGAACAGCAGCACGAGGACCAGGATGATGGCACCCAGGGTGGCGCGCCAGTAGTCGGTGTTGCGCGCCACGGTGTCGTGCAGCCAGCTGAACGTGACGGCGCCGACCACCGGCCCCGCCAGCGTCTGGATGCCGCCCAGCAGCACCATCACGAGCCCGTCGACCGACTTGTCGACGCTCAGGCTCTCGGGCGAGATGCTGCCCTTGGAAAAGGCGTAGAGCGAACCCGCCAGCCCCGCGGCGGCGCCCGCGATCACGAAGGCCGTCCACTGCATGCGCTTGACGTCGATGCCGATCGCATCCGCCCGCAGCACCGAGTCGCGCCCCGCCCGCAGCGCATAGCCGAAGGGCGAGAACAGCACGCGGCGCAGCATCAGGATGCCGGCCGCCACCAGTACCAGCGTGAGCCAGTAGTAGGTGCGCTTGTCCGACAACCATTCCGAGGGCCAGACGCCGGTGAGGCCGTTGCTGCCGCCGGTGAACGAATCCCACTGGTAGACGATGGCCCAGGTGATCTGCGCGAAGGCCAGCGTGAGCATCGCGAGGTACACGCCCGAGAGCCGCACCGCGAACCAGCCGTAGACGAAGGCGCCGATGGCCGCGACCAGCGGCGCCACGACCAGCGCCGCCTCCATCGGCAAGCCGCTCGCGCGCACCAGCAGCGCGGCGCCGTAGGCGCCCAGGCCGAAGTAGGCCGCATGGCCGAACGAGTGCATGCCGGCCGGGCCCATGATGAAGTGCAGGCTGGCGGCGAACAGGGCCGCGATCAGCAGGTCGATCAGCAGCACCGTGGTGTAGGGCGAGTCGGCCGTGAGCAACGGCATGGCCATGAGCACGGCGCCGAGCGCGGCGACCAGCCACAGATAGCCCTTGCTCGCGCGGCGCAGCGGCTCCTCGGGCATGCCGACGTAGCGGCTCGGCGCCTGCGGACGGCCGAACAGGCCCCACGGGCGCCACACCAGCACGACCGCCATCACGACGAAGTCGACCACCAGCGTGAGCTTGGAGAACGACACGCTGTAGCCGAAGATTTCGACCACGCCGAGCCAGATGCAGACGGCCTTGATCTCGGAGATCAGCAGCGCGGCCGCATAGGCGCCCGGAATGGAGCCCATGCCGCCCACCACCACCACGACGAAGGCCGCGCCGATGGTGTTGAGGTCCATCGCCAGCGTGGCCGGTTCGCGCGGCAGCTGCAGCGCGCCGCCGAGGCCTGCGAGCATGGCGCCGAGCGCGAACACCGCCGTGAAGAGCCAGGCCTGGTTCACGCCGAGCGCACTGACCATCTCGCGGTCTTGCGTGGCCGCACGCACCAGCGTGCCCCAGCGCGTGCGCGTGAGCAGCAGCCACATCAGGCCGAGCACGAGCGGGCCGACGACGATCAGGAACAGGTCGTAGGTCGGGAATTGTCGGCCCAGGATTTCAACGGAGCCCGACAGGCCCGGCGCGCGCGGCCCGAGCAGTTCGTCAGGCCCCCAGATGTAGAGCACCGCGTCCTTGATGACAAGAACCAGTGCGAAGGTCGCCAGCAGCTGGAACAGCTCCGGCGACTTGTAGATGCGGCGCAGCAGCACCATCTCGATCAGCGCACCGAGCACGCCGACCGCGAGCGCGGCGATCACCACCGCCGGCCAGAAGCCCAGGCCACCGCCCAGCTTCTCGACCAGCGTGTAGGCAACATAGATGCCGACCATGAAGAAGGAGCCATGCGCAAAGTTGACGATGCGCGTGACACCGAAGATCAACGAAAGGCCGGCTCCCACGAGGAACAGCGACGAAGCCGACGACAGCCCGGTCAGGAACTGAAGCAGCAGGGACGAGAGACTCATGGGTGCAAGCGCTCCGGAAAAGGGTCAATCAGCGGTGCGCGATTTTTTGATGTCGGCGGCGGAGGGCTGGAACTTGGCGCCGTCGAAGTACGTGTAGTCGACCATCACGCCCTTGCCGTTCTCGTTCTTCGTCTTGCCGACGAAGGCGCCCATCGTGGATTGATGGTCTTCGGCGCGGTAGCTGATCTTGCCGAACGGCGTGTCGACCTGCAGGCCCTTGAAGGCTTCGACGAGCTTCGGCGTTTCGGTGCTCTTGGCCTTGGCGATGCCGGCCGCAACCGACTTGATCATGCTGTAGCCGACCACCGAACCCAGGCGCGGGTAGTCCTTGTACTTCTCGTGGTACGCGAGGAAGAAGGCCTTGTGTTCGGGCGTCTGGATGCCGTACCAGGGGTAGCCGGTCACGATCCAGCCGTTGGGTGTCTCGTCCTTGAGCGGGTCGAGGTATTCAGGCTCGCCGGTCAGCACGCTGACGACCGCGCGGTCCTTGAAGAGGCCGCGCGTGTTGCCTTCGCGCACGAACTTCGACAGGTCGGCACCGAACAGCACGTTGAAGATCGCATCGGGCTTCGCATCGGCCAGCGCCTGCGCGACCGCGCCCGCATCGACCTTGCCGAGCGGCGGCRCCTGTTCGGCGACGAACTCGACATCGGGCTGCGCGGCCTTCAGCAGCGTCTTGAACGCGGCCACGGCCGACTGGCCGTATTCGTAGTTGGGGTACACGACGGCCCAGCGCTTCTTCTTGAGCTTGACGGCCTCGGGCACGAGCATCGCGGCCTGCATGTAGGTACCGGGGCGCAGGCGGAAGGTGTATTCGTTGCCGCCCTGCCAGGTCATCTTGTCGGTCAGCGGTTCGCCGGCCAGGAAGAAGATTTTTTTCTGCTTGGCGAAGTCGGCCACAGCCAGGCCGGTGTTCGACAGGAAGGTGCCGGTCAGCACGTCGATCTTCTCGCGGGCGACCAGCTCTTCGGCCACGCGCACCGCGTCGCCGGGGTTGGCGTTGTCGTCGCGCGTGATGAGCTCGACCTTCTTGCCGTTGACGCCGCCCTTGGCGTTGATTTCTGCGACGGCCAGTTCCATGCCCTTCTTGTAGGGCTCGAGGAAGGCAGGCTGCGCCTTGTAGCTGTTGACCTCGCCGATCTTGATCACGCCCTGCGCATGGGCGGGGACGAGAGCGGTGACCAGCGCGGCGAGTGCCGCGGCGCTGAAGACGTGACGCAATGGGTTCATGGGGGAAACTCCTTGGGATCGAAAGAGAAGAGAAACGGCGTGAATGGGTGGTGCGTGAACGGCGGCCTCAGCGCAGACCGTCTTCGCCCTTGATTTCGCTGACCTGCAGGCCGCCGATGCGCGGCAGCGGACGGCCGCTGTCGGTCACGGCCACGGCGACCACGATCTCGTTGGCACGCGGCGCGTCGGACACGCGGGCCTCGACGGCATCGAAGTGGCTGCGCACGAAGGCGGCATCTTTATGGCCGAGCGGCACGTCGATGGCGGTGCCGAGCGTGCCGCGCTTCTTGGCCGAAGGCACGAGGGCTGCGCCCTTCTCGACCGCCACGCGCAGCGGTGCGCCGAGCTTGGGATGCAGGATGGCGGCCGCATGCTCGAGCTCGCCGTTCTCGCCGACGATGGCGGCCTTGCCGTAGCTCTGCGCCTGGCCCGGCTCGATGCCGAGGGCCTTCACGGCCTTCTGGCCCAGCAGCGCGCCGAGTTCTTCGCCGATGGCGATCAGTTCGTCGAGGTTCTCGCTGTAGCGGCCGGCATAGGGGTTCTCGATCACGGCGATGGCAACGGCACGGCGCGTGGGCGGCGTGATGTCCTTGCCCATTTCCTTGCGGGTTTCGTCGACCTGGACGACGAGCTTGCGGATGTTGGCGGTCATGGCGGATGTTCCTTGTTTGTCTCTCTGTGGGTGGGTCAGCGCAGGCCGTCCCACTTGCTGATGTTTTCGGCGCGAAGACCTCCGACGCGGTCATGGATGCGGTAGCCGGTGCTCATGGCCAGGATGAAGACGATCTCGTCGGCCGCAGGCGCGCCGGGCACGCGCACCTCGATGGCGTCGAACTGGCCGCGCACATAGCTGGCGTTGATGTTGGTGAGCGGCACGTCGAGCGCGGCACCGGGCGGGCCGACCTTCTTGGTCGAAGGCACGATGGAGAGCGCATTGCCGGGCTGGCCGGTTTTCTCCTCGGCCTTGCCTGCCGTGTACGCGGCGCGGCTGCCCTTCCAGCCGAGCAGTTCGCGCATCGCGTAGCCGCCGGGCACGTGCCACAACGCACCGTGCTCGAGTTCACCGTCGGCGCCGACGATGGCGCCCTTGCCGTACGTGGCGATCTGCTCGAGCGGCACGTCCATGGCGGCATGCAGCCTGTGCGCCATGTCGACGCCCACCGGGTCGAGCAGCGCCATCATCGGCAGGATGTCGGGCTCGTAGCGGCCCGCGAAAGGATTGGTCAGCACCGCACCGATGGCACCGCGCACCAACGGGGTGTCGGCGCGCGGCCCGAACTCGTGGTGGATGTGCTCGACATGGGTGAAGACGCGGCGTATATCGATCATGAAAAAGAACCTTGCTTTTCGTTAAGCAAATACTGAACCAACTGCCTTCGGCAGCACTGTCTGCAGCGGCTTCGAGCATAAGGGTTCGACAAGTCGCCACTGCCCCTGGCAAACGAGTAGAACGGCCCAGACCAGCCCCCCTTTTTGCAGGACCCTGGCACACACGGCGCCCGTATCGAGTGCGCTTTGCACCTGCGAGGGTGCAAGCGGCGGCACATCGACCGTGACGAGGGTGTCGCCGAGGTCGCTGTCGTCCTTGCATTCGCTGGCGGGGCGGCGCTGGATGGCGGCGTCGTCGACATCGACGGCATTCGCGATCACGGTGGCGGCGGCGTCGGCCTGCGCCGCGGTGGCGGCCAGGACCGTCACGCTGTCGGCGATACCCAGCGAGAAACTGCGGCCGCGCCAGCCGCTGGTGGCCACGCCGCGCACGGGTTGGCTGGCGTGCAGCTCGAACTGGCCGTCGGTGGTGAGCATGCCGCCGCCATCGCCATGGTTGCGCCAGTCGAAGCGTGCGATGTCGGCGAACACGCCCACGCGCGCAGACTGGCCGGGTGCGAGGTGCAGCGCGATGTCGCCGCCGTTGTTGATCCAGGCGCGCTCGATGCCGGGGCGGTCGTAGAACGCGATCAGCTCCTGGGCCACCGAGCCCGCCACCGCGGCCATGGGCGTGATGAACATGGGCGAGAACGCAGCGCAGGCATCCCACATGCGCTGCCCCACGACGCCGCGCGGGCGCATCCTGTCGGTCACGGGCAGACGCAGCAGCGGCAGCTCGCGCACCAGTTCGTCGAGCACATGAACGAAGCGCGCCCACGCTGCGTCGTGCGCGGCCGTGACGGCATACGGATCGCCGTGCGCCTCGGCCACGATGTCGATCGGGCCGTGGTTGAAGTGCCAGCGACCGCCGTCGAGCGCGCTGAGTTGGGCAGACATGATCAGCCCAGCATGGGTGCGTGGCCGAGCGGCCACGGGTTGGCGTCGTCCATGACGAGCCATCGGCGCGCGAGCGGTGCGCCGTCTTCCTGCCACGCACCGCGCGCCAGCGCCTGCTCGAGCGAGAAGATGTGTTCCATGTGGCCACCGAGCGCTTCGTAGGCGTCGCGCCGCATGCTGAACTCGATGGGCGCCACGATGGCCGGCGTGGGCACGGTACCGAAGCTGTTGTCGGGCATGCGCATGACGTCCGCCATCACGGTGATGCCGCCGCCGGGCCACACATAGGCCGGTGCGCCGCCGCAGGTGACGTTGACCAGCGCACGCTTGATGGCGCGCGTCAGCAGCACGGGATTTTCGGTGACACCGGCACGCAGGCTGCCGCCCGCGCCGCCGAGGAACAGCACGGTGCACAGCGATGGCTCGCAGTTCTCGCCGATGCGCTCGACGATGCGGCGCACCTCGGGCGGCATGGGCTGCTCGACCGGCTTCAGCGCATCGTCGAGCACGTACCACTGCGCGTGCTCGCCGGTGGTCGAGGTCATCAGCAGGCGCAGGCCCGGACGCGCAACGCCCTCTTCCCAGCCTTCGATGATCGAGAGCGGATCGGCGATGTCGGTGCCGCCCCAGCCGTTGCCCGGGTTCGCCACCTGGAAGTAGCGCCCCGGCGTGGACTTGCGGCCCAGCATCTGGATGCCCGAGGGCGCCATGTCGAGGCAGCGACCGGCCTGGTGCTCGGTGAGCACGCCGGTGATGTGGTCGTCGACCACCACCACCTCGTCGGCCACGCCGGCGAACTGGCGCGCGAAGATGCCGACCGCCGCCGAGCCGCAGCCCACGCGCATGCGCTGCTCTTCGACGCCGTTGACGATGGGCGCCTTGCCGGCCTGGATCACGAGGCCAGCGCCGCCGTCGATGGTGCATTCGACGGCCTTCTTGTTGCCGAGCAGCTGCATCAGCTCGGCCGTCATGCGGCCTTCCTTCTTGCTGCCGCCGGTGAGGTGATGCACGCCGCCGAGCGAGAGCATTTGCGAGCCGTACTCGGCCGTGGTGACGTGGCCCACGACTTCGCCGCGGTAGCGCACGTTGGCCTGCTCGGAGCCGAGGAAGCGGTCGGTGTCGATCTTCACCTTGAAGCTGCAGTAGCTGAAGATGCCTTCGGTGACGACGGTGACCATGTCGACGCCCTGGGCTTTGGAGGCCACGATGAAGGGGGCGGGCTTGTAGTCGGGGTAGGTCGTGGACGAGCCCACGCCGGTGACGAACACTTCGTCGGCGTGCAGCAGGTCGCCATTCCAGTCGGGGGCGCCGACTTCGTCGGTCTTCTCGGCGGCCGGCCGGTCGAAGGGCACCAGCGTGGGCGCCTCGCTCGCGATCTCGCGGCGCAAGAGAACCACGGGATCCACGCGCACCAGCACGCCTTCCCTGTTGGCGTAGCGGTCGCAGGCGCCGGTACGGCCGTCGGAGATCTGGCACAGCACCGGGCAGGCGTTGCACTCGACCTTGGCCGTGCTCATGCGCTCGTTGCGCGGGGGCGCCTTGCCGAAGGCGCTGCCGCCGGCTTCTGCGACCACCGGCATGTCCATGCCGGGCAATCCGTCTGTCTTGGTGTGTTCGGTCATCGGGCGATCTCGTGGGCGGTGTGTATGGGGCAATCCGGTTCGGCCGGGGTTTGCAACAAACGTGCCGTCTGCCCGCTTGTGCGTCGCCTGCCGTTTGTGTAGCATTCCCTACACTTTCATGTTGCGTTCACTACATTCGCAGTCAATGTAGCAAACAGGCCCGATGCTTGCAATGGTGTTTTCTCGCGGGGTTTATCGGGGTTTTTCCGACCAACGACAATGGAGGGTTCGGAGCCGGCCGACGGCTGACGCCCCAAGGGCGTGCATTTCGGCCCAGCCACCTTCTACCGTTACCAACCAACTCTTGAGTTCCGTATGAGTGCATTCAGCGAAGAACGCGTCCTGAGCGTCCACCACTGGACCGACCGCCTGTTCACCTTCACCACCACGCGCGACCCGGCGCTGCGCTTCTCGAACGGTCATTTCACGATGATCGGCCTGAAGGTCAACAACAAGCCCCTGCTGCGCGCCTACAGCATCGTGAGCCCGAACTACGAGGAGCACCTCGAGTTCCTGAGCATCAAGGTGGAAGAAGGCCCGCTGACCTCGAAGCTGCAGCACATCCAGGTGGGCGACACCATCATCGTGGGCCGCAAGCCCACCGGCACGCTGCTGATCGACTACACGCTGCCCGCCAAGCGCCTCTACCTGTTCGGCACCGGCACCGGCCTCGCACCGTTCATGAGCATCATCCGCGACCCGGACACCTACGAGAAGTTCGAGCAGGTCATCCTGGTGCACGGCGTGCGCCAGGTGGACGAGCTGGCCTACCACGACCTCGTGACCGACCATCTGCCCAAGCACGAGTTCCTGGGCGAGATGGTTGCCAAGCAGCTGCTCTACTACCCGACGGTCACGCGCGAGGAGTTCCGCAACCAGGGCCGCATCACCGACCTCATCGAGAGCAACAAGCTCACCGACGACCTCGGCCTGCCGCCGCTCAACGTCGAGGAAGACCGCGTCATGCTGTGCGGCAGCCCCGGCCTGCTGGTGGACCTGAAGCACATCCTGGAGAAGCGCGGCTTCAAGGAAGGCAACACGAGCACGCCGGGCGACTTCGTGGTCGAACGCGCCTTCGCCGAAAAATAAGACCAGCGACGCCGCGCGCACGATGGCCGTCAGCCACTCCGTCACCAAGCCCCAACGGCGCACCGGCGTGCGCGAGGCCGCCGCGCAGGCCACGCGCGACAGCATCCTGAAGTCGGCGACCAAGGTGTTCGCC
>NZ_JBFUHN010000055.1:0-46598 GCF_056402375.1 Variovorax sp. P4_B10
CAGCACCGCAACGGCGATCCAGCTGGCCAGCGACTCGGGCAACACACTCATCGGGAACGACACCTCATGGAAAGCACAAAGAAAAACGCCCCCCAACCGGGGGCGGTCGGGGGGCGTGGGGTACCGGTCATGGCCGGTGATGCTAGCCGGTTATTCGGTCGCGGCGCCTTCGCTGGCGTCGGCCGTGCTGGAAACATCGCTGCTGCTCGAACCAGCCAGCTCGGCGGCTTCGGATTCGGCGATGGCGCGGCGCTCGGCCTCGTCCATCTGATCCTTGACCTTGCGCGCCTGGTGGTAAGCCATGCCGGTGCCTGCGGGAATCAGGCGGCCGACGATGACGTTTTCCTTCAGGCCGCGCAGCTCGTCGCGCTTGCCCATGATCGCGGCTTCGGTCAGCACGCGCGTCGTTTCCTGGAAGGAAGCGGCCGAGATGAACGAGTCGGTCGAGAGCGATGCCTTCGTGATACCCAGCAGCAGGTTGGTGAACGTCGCGGGGATCTTGCCTTCGGCGCGCAGGGCGTCGTTGGTGTTGAGCATTTCGCTGCGTTCGACCTGTTCGCCGGAGATGTAGTTCGTCTCGCCGATGTTGTCGACCACGACGCGGCGCAGCATCTGGCGAACGATCACCTCGATGTGCTTGTCGTTGATCTTCACACCCTGCAAGCGGTACACGTCCTGCACTTCGTCCACGATGTAGCGCGCCAGTTCTTCCGAACCCAGCAGGCGCAGGATGTCCTGCGGGTCCGCCGGACCGTCGACCACGCTTTCGCCCTTGTTCACCACCTGGCCTTCGTGCACCAGGATGTTCTTTTCCTTCGGCACGAGGTCTTCCCAGACCGTGCCTTCCGGATCGGTGATCTGCAGGCGGATCTTGCCCTTCGTTTCCTTGCCGAACGACACGGTACCGGTCATTTCGGCCAGCATGCCCTTGTCCTTCGGCGAACGGGCTTCGAACAGCTCGGCAACGCGCGGCAGACCGCCGGTGATGTCGCGGGTCTTCTGGCCTTCGACCGGAATACGCGCCAGCACTTCGCCGGGGCCCACGTCCTGGCCGTCGCGGATCTGCACCAGGGCGCCGATCGGGAAGCCGATCGTCACCGAGTGGTCGGTGCCCGGGATCTTCACTTCGGCGCCAGAGGCGTCGATGAGCTTCACCTGCGGGCGCACGACCTTGGCAGCGCCGCGGCGCTTCGGATCGATCACGACCAGGGTCGACAGGCCGGTCACTTCGTCCACCTGCTTGGCGACCGTGAGGCCTTCCTCGACGTTCTCGAACTGCGTCTTGCCGGCGAATTCCGTGATGATCGGGCGCGTCAGCGGATCCCAGTTGGCGAGCACGTGGCCGGCCTTGATCTGCTGGTCGGCCTTGACCGCCAGGATCGCACCGTACGGCACCTTGTGGCGTTCGCGCTCGCGGCCGTGTTCGTCATGGATGACGATCTCGCCCGAACGTGCGATCACCACCAGCTCGTTCTTGCTGTTGGTCACGTAGCGCATCGTGGCGTTGAAGCCGATCACGCCGGTGGACTTGGCTTCGACGCTCGAGGCCACTGCCGCACGCGATGCCGCGCCACCGATGTGGAACGTACGCATCGTCAGCTGCGTGCCGGGTTCGCCGATCGACTGGGCCGCGATCACACCGACGGCTTCGCCGATGTTGATCAGGCCGCCGCGACCCAGGTCGCGGCCGTAGCAGGTGGCGCAGATGCCGAAGCGGGTTTCGCAGGTCAGCGCGGTGCGGACCTTGACTTCGTCGACGCCCTGGGCTTCCAGGACTTCGATGTTGTCTTCGTCGAACATCTCGCCGGCCTTCAGCAGCACCGAACGGTTTTCCGGGTGCAGCACGTCGTCCGCAGCCGAGCGGCCGAGGATACGGTCGCGCAGCGATTCGATCACTTCACCGCCTTCGACGATGGCGCGCATCAGGTAACCGCCGTGCGTACCGCAGTCCTGCTCGGTCACGACCAGGTCTTGCGTCACGTCGACCAGACGACGGGTCAGGTAACCCGAGTTCGCGGTCTTCAGCGCCGTGTCGGCCAGACCCTTACGGGCACCGTGGGTGGAGATGAAGTACTCCAGCACGTTCAGGCCTTCGCGGAAGTTCGCGGTAATGGGCGTCTCGATGATCGAGCCGTCCGGCTTGGCCATCAGGCCCCGCATACCGGCCACCTGGCGAATCTGCGCTGCGGAACCGCGGGCGCCGGAGTCGGCCATCATGTAGATGGAGTTGAACGACTCCTGCTCGACTTCCTTGCCGTGGCGGTCGATGACCTTCTGCTTCGACAGCTTGGCCATCATGACCTTCGACACTTCGTCGCCGGCCTTGCCCCAGATGTCCACCACCTTGTTGTAGCGCTCGCCGGAGGTCACGAGACCCGAGACGTACTGCTGCTCGATCTCCTTCACTTCCTTGGCGGAACGCTCGATGATGCCGTGCTTCTCGGCGGGCACCAGCATGTCGTCGATCGCGATCGAGATGCCGGCCTTGGTTGCCAGACGGAAGCCGTTTTGCAGCAGCTTGTCGGCGAACACGACGGTCTCTTTCAGGCCGCACTTGCGGAACGAGACGTTGATGAGCTTGGAAATTTCCTTCTTCTTCAGCGCCTTGTTGATGTTCGAGAACGGCAGGCCCTTCGGCAGGATCTCGGACAGCAGTGCACGGCCCACGGTGGTGTCCACCAGCGAGGTCGACGGCGTGAACACGCCGGTTTCCTTGTCCTTGGTGTACTCCGTGATGCGCACGGCGACCTTGGCGGTCAGCTCGACTTCGTTGGCGTCGAGCGCGCGCTGCACTTCACCGATGTCGGAGAAGATCAGGCCCTCGCCCTTGCCGTTGATGCGGTCGCGGGTCGTGTAGTACAGACCCAGCACCACGTCCTGCGAAGGAACGATCGACGGTTCGCCCGAAGCCGGGAACAGCACGTTGTTGGAGGCCAGCATCAGCGTGCGGGCTTCCATCTGTGCTTCCACCGACAGCGGCACGTGGACGGCCATCTGGTCGCCGTCGAAGTCGGCGTTGAAGGCCGCGCAAACGAGCGGGTGCAGCTGGATCGCCTTGCCTTCGATCAGGATCGGCTCGAACGCCTGGATGCCCAAACGGTGCAGCGTAGGCGCACGGTTCAGCATGACCGGGTGTTCCTTGATCACTTCTTCCAGGATGTCCCAGACCACCGGCGTGCCGGATTCGACTTCCTTCTTGGCCGCCTTGATCGTGGTCGCGATGCCCATGGCTTCGAGGCGCGAGAAGATGAAGGGCTTGAAGAGTTCGAGCGCCATCAGCTTCGGCAGGCCGCACTGGTGCAGCTTGAGCGTCGGGCCCACCACGATGACCGAACGGCCCGAGTAGTCGACGCGCTTGCCCAGCAGATTCTGGCGGAAGCGGCCGCTCTTGCCCTTGATCATGTCGGCGAGCGACTTGAGCGCGCGCTTGTTGGCACCCGTCATGGCCTTGCCGCGACGGCCGTTGTCCAGCAGCGAGTCCACGGCTTCCTGCAGCATCCGCTTTTCGTTGCGCGCGATGATTTCCGGAGCCTTCAGCTCCAGCAGGCGGCGCAGACGCGAGTTGCGGTTGATGACGCGGCGGTACAGGTCGTTCAGGTCGGAGGTCGCGAAGCGGCCGCCGTCCAGCGGCACCAGCGGACGCAGGTCCGGTGGCAGCACGGGCAGCACGTCGAGCACCATCCACTCGGGCTTGATGCCCGACTTGCGGAAGGCTTCCAGCACCTTCAGGCGCTTGGAGTTCTTCTTGACCTTGACTTCGGAGCCGGTCAGGTCGCCGCGCAGGCGTTCGATCTCGCTGTCGAGCTCGATCCCCTGGAGCAGGTCCTTGATGCCTTCGGCGCCCATCTTGGCGATGAATTCGTCGCCGTATTCCTTGCGCTTCGCGTCATAGTCGTCCTCGGACATGATCCCGAACTTCTTCAGCGGGGTCATGCCGGGGTCGGTGATCACGTACGCTTCGAAATACAGCACGCGTTCGATGTCGCGCAGCGTCATGTCGAGCACGAGGCCCAGACGCGACGGCAGCGACTTCAGGAACCAGATGTGGGCGCAGGGTGCGGCCAGGTCGATGTGACCCATGCGCTCGCGACGCACCTTGGTCTGCGTGACTTCAACGCCGCACTTCTCGCAGATCACGCCGCGGTGCTTCAGGCGCTTGTACTTGCCGCACAGGCACTCGTAGTCCTTGATGGGGCCGAAGATCTTGGCGCAGAAGAGACCGTCGCGCTCGGGCTTGAAGGTCCGGTAGTTGATCGTCTCTGGCTTCTTCACCTCGCCGAAAGACCACGAACGGATCTTCTCGGGCGAAGCCATGCCGATCTTGATGGCATCGAAATGCTCATCGGGCGTAAATTGCTTGAACAGGTCGAGTAGCGATTTCATAAGACTCTTTCCCTTTTCAAATTAAGAACGCTCGAGCTCGATGTCGAGCCCCAGCGAACGAATTTCCTTGACCAGCACGTTGAACGATTCCGGCATGCCGGCTTCGATCGAGTGCTCGCCCTTGACGATGCTTTCGTACACCTTGGTACGGCCTTGCACGTCGTCGGACTTCACGGTCAGCATTTCCTGCAGGACGTAGGCGGCGCCGTAGGCTTCCAGCGCCCACACTTCCATTTCCCCGAAACGCTGGCCGCCGAACTGCGCCTTGCCGCCCAGCGGCTGCTGCGTGACGAGCGAGTACGGGCCGGTCGAGCGGGCGTGCATCTTGTCGTCGACCAAGTGGTGCAGCTTCAGGAAGTGCATGTAGCCGACGGTGACGGGACGCTCGAACTGGTCGCCGGTGCGGCCGTCGAACAGGTAGGCCTGCGTGCGCGTATCGGTCAGGCCCTTGAGCTTGGCGATGTCGTCCGGATAGGCGAGCTTCAGCATGCCGCGGATTTCTTCTTCCGAGGCACCGTCGAACACCGGCGTGGCGAAGGTGGCACCCGAGGACAGGTTGGCCGCCATGGTGAGCACGTCGGAGTCGCTCAGCTGGCCGAGTTCTTCCGGACGGCCCGAGCCGTTGTACAGCTGCTCCATGAACTTGCGCAGCTCGGCCACCTTGGCCTCTTGCTGCAGCAGGTCGCCGATGCGGTTGCCGATGCCCTTGCCGGCCCAGCCCAGATGCACTTCGAGCACCTGGCCCACGTTCATCCGCGAAGGCACGCCCAGCGGGTTCAGGCAGATGTCGCACGGCGTGCCRTCGGCCATGTGGGGCATGTCTTCGACCGGAACGATCTTCGACACCACGCCCTTGTTGCCGTGGCGGCCGGCCATCTTGTCGCCGGGTTGCAGGCGGCGCTTGACGGCCAGGTAGACCTTGACCATCTTGAGCACGCCCGCGGGCAGCTCATCGCCCTGCGTGAGCTTCTTGCGCTTTTCTTCGAACGCGAGGTCGAAGCTGTGGCGCGTCTGCTCCAGCGAGTTCTTGATCGACTCGAGCTGCGTTGCCACTTCGTCTTCCGCCGGGCGGATGTCGAACCAGTGGAACTTCTCGACCGACGACAGGTAGGCCTTGTCGAGCTTGGTGCCCTTGGCCAGCTTGTTCGGGCCGCCGTTGGCGACCTTGCCGGTCAGGAGCTTCTCGATACGGTCGAACGCGTCGGCTTCGACGATGCGAAGCTGGTCGTTCAGGTCGAGGCGGAAGCGCTTGAGCTCGTCGTCGATGATCTGCTGGGCGCGCTTGTCGCGCGTGATGCCTTCGCGGGTGAACACCTGCACGTCGATCACGGTGCCTTGCGAGCCCTGATCCACACGCAGCGAGGTGTCCTTCACGTCGGAAGCCTTCTCGCCGAAGATGGCGCGAAGCAGCTTCTCTTCAGGCGTCAGCGTGGTCTCGCCCTTCGGCGTGACCTTGCCCACCAGCGTGTCGCCCGGCTGCACTTCGGCGCCGACATAAATGATGCCGGATTCGTCGAGGCGGT
Source organism: Variovorax sp. P4_B10 (assembly GCF_056402375.1). Lineage (NCBI taxonomy): Bacteria > Pseudomonadati > Pseudomonadota > Betaproteobacteria > Burkholderiales > Comamonadaceae > Variovorax > Variovorax sp. P4_B10. The sequence continues at coordinate 5,907 of NZ_JBFUHN010000055.1, forward strand.
TGAGCTGCTGCTCGGCCAGGTTCGGGATGTCGCGCGTGATTTCTTCGGCACCGAGCTTGGTGTCGCGGGCCATCACCACCAGTTCCTCGATGTGGATCGAGGTGTAGCGGTCTTCGGCCACGACGCGTTCCGAGATCAGGATCGAGTCTTCGAAGTTGTAGCCGTTCCAGGGCATGAACGCGATCAGCATGTTCTGGCCGAGGGCCAGTTCGCCGAGGTCGGTCGATGCGCCGTCGGCTACCACGTCGCCCTTGGCGATCTTGTCGCCGCGCTTGACGATCGGACGCTGGTGGATGTTGGTGTTCTGGTTCGAACGCTGATACTTGATCAGGTTGTAGATGTCCACACCGACTTCACCGGCAGCCGCTTCGGCGTCGTTCACGCGCACCACGATGCGGGTCGCGTCGACGTAATCGACGATACCGCCACGGGTGGCCGTGACCACGGTGCCCGAGTCGACCGCGGAAACGCGCTCGATACCGGTACCGACGATCGGCTTCTCGGGACGCAGCACAGGCACGGCCTGACGCTGCATGTTGGCGCCCATCAACGCGCGGTTCGCATCGTCGTGCTCGAGGAACGGCACGAGCGAGGCAGCCACCGACACGATCTGCGCAGGCGACACGTCCATGTACTGGATGCGCTCGGCACCGACCAGGATCGATTCGCCGGCTTCACGCGCCGAGACCAGGTCGCCCGTCAGCTTGCCGTCCTTGTCCAGGACCGCATTGGCCTGGGCGATGACGTACTTGCCTTCTTCGATGGCCGACAGGTAGTCGATGTCCATCGTGACCTTGCTGTCGACCACGCGGCGGTACGGCGTCTCGATGAAACCGTATTCGTTCAGGCGGGCGTACAGGGCCAGCGAGTTGATCAGGCCGATGTTCGGGCCTTCAGGCGTTTCGATCGGGCACACGCGGCCGTAATGGGTCACGTGCACGTCGCGCACTTCGAAGCCTGCACGTTCACGCGTCAAACCGCCCGGGCCAAGAGCCGACACGCGGCGCTTGTGGGTGATTTCGGACAGCGGGTTCGTCTGGTCCATGAACTGCGACAGCTGCGAGGCGCCGAAGAATTCCTTCAGCGCGGCCGAGATCGGCTTGCTGTTGATCAGGTCGTGCGGCATCAGCGGCTCTTGCTCCGCTTGACCCAGACGTTCCTTCACGGCCTTCTCGATGCGGGCCAGGCCGGTGCGGTACTGGTTTTCGGCCAGTTCGCCGACGCAACGCACGCGGCGGTTGCCGAGGTGGTCGATGTCGTCGACTTCGCCGTTGCCGTTGCGCAGGTCAACGAGGATCTTGACCACGGCCAGGATGTCTTCGTTGGTCAGCACCATCGGGCCGGTCGATTCGTCGCGGCCGACCTTGGCGTTGAACTTCATGCGGCCGACGCGCGACAGGTCGTACGTGTCCGGGTTGTAGAACAGGCGCTGGAACAGCGCTTGCACGGCGTCTTCCGTCGGCGGCTCGCCGGGGCGCATCATGCGGTAGATCGCCACGCGGGCTGCGAATTCGTCGACGGTTTCGTCGATGCGCAGCGTTTGCGAGATGTACGCGCCCTGGTCCAGTTCGTTGGTGTAGATCACCTGAACGTCCTGCACGCCGGCCGTGCGCAGCTTCTTCAGCAGTGCTTCGGTCAGTTCGTCGTTGGCCTTGGCCAGGATTTCGCCGGAGTCGGCGTCGACGATGTTGCGGGCGATGACGCGGCCGACCAGGAAGTCTTCCGGCACGCTGATGTGCGTGGTGCCCGACTGCTCGAGTTCACGCGTGTGGCGCGCGGTGACGCGCTTGTCCTTGGCGACCACGACCTTGCCCGACTTGTCGGTGATGTCGAAGCGCGCGACTTCGCCGCGCAGGCGCTCGGAGACGAACTCCATTTGCGCGCCGCTGTCCATCAGGCGGAAGTTGTCGTTCACGAAGAAGTTCGCGAGGATCGATTCCGGGTTCAGGCCGATGGCCTTCAGCAGGATCGTGACCGGCATCTTGCGGCGACGGTCCACGCGGAAGTACAGCATGTCCTTCGGGTCGAACTCGAAATCGAGCCACGAACCGCGGTAAGGAATCACGCGGGCCGAGAACAGCAGCTTGCCCGAGCTGTGCGTCTTGCCCTTGTCGTGTTCGAAGAACACGCCGGGCGAACGGTGCAGCTGGGACACGATCACGCGTTCGGTGCCGTTGATGATGAACGAACCCTTTTCGGTCATGAGCGGCACTTCGCCCATGTAGACCTCTTGTTCCTTCACTTCCTTGACCACCTTCGACTGCGACGTCGACGACTCGCGGTCATAGATGATGAGCTGGACCTTGGCGCGCACGGCCGAGGCGAAGGTCAGACCGCGGGTCTGGCATTCACGCACGTCGAAAGCCGGTTTCGCGAGGTTGTACTCGAGGAACTTCATCTCGACAAAACCGTTGTGCGAGACGATCGGGAAGGCGGCGTCGAACGCGGCCTGCAGGCCTTCGACGGTGCGTTGTTTGGGGGCGATGCCGGCTTGCAGGAACGCGGTGTACGCGTCTTTCTGCATCTGCAGCAGGTAGGGGATTTCGACGACGCTGTCGCGGTTACCGAAACTTTTTCGGATGCGCTTGCGTTCGGTGTAACTGTACGCGGACGATTGGGCCATGAGAGCTCCGGAGCTTGAGATCTTCAGCGACTTGTCAGCAGTGCCGGGGCACCACTGCTTGGCGGCTGGCCACTACCAGCCGTTGGCGGACAGCGATGCGTTGCACATCGCCCGAACCAAGGGGTCTTCTGCAGTCGGGGTCAGAAGACACTCAAAAAACGTCTTGGCTTTTGCTTTTCCGTCGACCTGAAGGTCTCCGGGAAAGCCGGCGCCAAGCCGGCTTTTGGGTGCGCTCTGAAAGCGGCAAAGGCTGGAGGGCCTTTTCAGGCACCTCCAGCCCTCTAGGGGGACTGAATTACTTCAGTTCCACCTTGGCGCCGGCTTCTTCCAGCTTCTTCTTGGCGGCTTCAGCGTCAGCCTTGGACAGGGCTTCCTTGACAGCCTTGGGAGCGGCTTCCACCAGGTCCTTGGCTTCCTTGAGGCCCAGGCCGGTGATTTCGCGCACAGCCTTGATGACCGAAACCTTGTTCGCGCCGACATCAGCCAGCACGACGTTGAATTCGGTTTGTTCTTCGGCCACTGCAGCGGCGGGGCCTGCAGCTGCGGGGCCTGCCATGGCGGCAGCGCTCACGCCAAACTTCTCTTCGATGGCTTTCACCAGTTCGTTGAGTTCCAGGACCGTCATGCTGTCGAGCGCGGTCAGAAATGCGTCTTTATCGAATGCCATTTTTGTTTCCTAACAATTGGGTTGAATATTTCAAACGCAAGCCGGCTTATGCGGGCTGCGCCTCGGCTTCTGCCGGTGCATCGGCTGCGGGTGCTGCTGCGCCTTCCCCACGCTTCGCGGCCAGCGCCGCGAGAACGCGTGCCGTACGGGAAATCGGGGATTGCATCAAGCCCAGCAACTGCGCCAGCAACACTTCCTTCGAAGGGATGCTTGCGAGCTGCTTCACGCCGTTCACGTCCAGGGCCTTGCCGCCAAACGCACCACCGCGAATCACCAACTTGTCGTTGGTCTTCGCGAAGTCGGCCACCACCTTGGCGGCGGCCACTGCGTCTTCGGAAAAGCCGTAGATCAGCGGGCCGGTCATCTGGTCGCCAATGACTTCGAATGCGCTACCAGCGACAGCACGGCGTGCCAGCGTGTTCTTCAACACGCTGAGGTTCACACCCTTGCTGCGCGCTTCGCTGCGCAGTTTGGTCATATCGGCAACCGTGATGCCACGGTATTCCGCCAGCACGAGCGTTTGAGCTTTTGCGGCGAGGCTGGTCACATCACTGATGACCGCTTCTTTCTCACTGCGATTCAGACTCAAGGTCTACTCCTTTTAATGCGATCTTCGGCCGGGGCCTCGGATCGCGCTTCATGCAGCGACCAACTGTTAGGAACAAAAATCAAATTCCTTGCAGTGGGGTCGCCATCTGCGCTGATTGCCGGACAAAAGGTCCGGCGATTAAGTGCAGGCACCCTGCACACCAGCGGTCTTGGATGGCTCACGGCAACCGAAGCTGCCGCGACCCACCACATTCGCCCCACCCTTTCGGGCAAGGCAAATCTCTTTAGCTCGCCGAGATGGTTTGCGTGTCCACGCGGACACCCAGACCCATGGTCGACGACACAGCCACCTTGCGCAGGTACACGCCCTTGCTGGTCGCCGGCTTGGCCTTGACCAGCGCGTCGATCAGCGCAGCGAGGTTGCCCTGCAGCTTGTCGGTGTCGAACGAACGACGGCCGATCGTGCCGTGGATGATGCCGGCCTTGTCGACGCGGAACTGGACCTGACCAGCCTTGGCGTTCTTCACAGCCGTGGCGACGTCCGGGGTCACGGTGCCAACCTTGGGGTTGGGCATCAAACCGCGCGGGCCGAGGATCTGACCGAGCGTACCGACGACGCGCATGGCGTCGGGGGCAGCGATCACGACGTCGAAAGGCATGTCGCCAGCCTTGACCATCGCAGCCAGGTCGTCCATGCCGACGATGTCGGCGCCGGCGGCCTTGGCTTCTTCAGCCTTGGCGCCCTGGGCGAACACAGCCACGCGCTTGGTCTTGCCGGTGCCGTTGGGCAGCACGACGGCGCCACGCACGACCTGGTCCGACTTCTTCGCGTCGATGCCGAGCTGCACAGCCACGTCGATCGATTCGTCGAACTTGGCGGTGGCGGCTTCCTTCACGAGGCCGATCGCGTCAACGAGTGCGTACAGCTTGTTGCTGTCGACCTTGCCTTCGAGCGCCTTTTGCTTCTTGGTGATCTTGGACATTTACACGCCCTCCACATTCACGCCCATCGAGCGGGCAGAGCCGGCGATGGTGCGAACTGCTGCGTCCAGATCGGCTGCAGTCAGGTCCTTCATCTTGGCCTTGGCGATTTCTTCGAGCTGTGCGCGCGTGATCTTGCCGACCTTGTCGAGGTGCGGACGGGCCGAGCCCTTGTCCAGCTTGATGGCCTTCTTGATCAAGGTGATCGCCGGGGGCGTCTTGATGATGAAGGTGAAGCTCTTGTCAGCGAACGCGGTGATGACCACCGGCAGCGGCAGACCCGGCTCGACGCCTTGGGTCTGCGCGTTGAACGCCTTGCAGAACTCCATGATGTTCAAACCACGCTGGCCCAGTGCGGGACCGATGGGTGGTGACGGATTGGCCTTACCAGCTGGTACTTGCAGCTTGATGAAGCCGACGATTTTTTTCGCCATGCTTTGCTCCTTGCGGGTGATATCGCCTTGGCTCTCGCCGCGGCTCCCCGGGGTTAAACGACTCTTTTCACACTGTCTTCGCGCCGAGTCGGGGAGCGCGAAGACCTTCTAATCAGTTGAGGACAGCGCACGCTTCGCGTGGTCTGTCCCGCAAAGCCTCAGGTTTTCTCGACCTGGCTGAATTCGAGCTCGACAGGCGTGGAGCGGCCGAAAATCATGACCGACACGCTGACCTTGCTCTTCTCGTAGTTGACGTCTTCCACCGTGCCATTGAAGTCGGTGAACGGGCCTTCCTTGACGCGCACGAACTCGCCGACGGTGAACTCCACCTTGTGGCGCGGCTTCTCGGTGCCCTGCTGCATCTGGCTGACGATGTCCTCGACTTCCTTCTGCGAAATCGGTGCCGGGCGGTTCTTGGCGCCACCCACGAAACCCGTCACCTTGTTGGTGTGCTTCACCAGGTGCCAGCTTTCGTCGTCCATGATCATTTCGACCAGCACGTAGCCCGGGAAGAAGCGACGCTCGGTCGTGCGCTTCTGGCCGTTCTTGATCTCGACCACTTCTTCGGTCGGGACCAGGATGCGGCCGAACTTGTCCTGCATGCCGGCGCGGTTGATGCGCTCGGTGATGTTGCGCTCGACAGCCTTCTCCATGCCCGAATAGGCATGAACCACGTACCAACGCAGATCGGGGTTGGCAGCGGGGGCCAGAATCGGAGTGTTCTCTTCTTCAGGCGTGGTTTCAACTACGTCGTCGGTCATTGCTTACTTTCTCCAGCCCAGAATGAGGTCGAAAAACACCCATTCGAGTGTCTTGTCGGTGAGCCAGAGGAAGACGGACATGATCGCCACGAAGGCAAACACATAAGCCGTCATCTGCATCGCTTCCTTGCGGGTCGGCCAGACGACCTTCTTGACCTCGCGCCACGAGTCGCGGCCGAAGGCCCACAACTGACGGCCATTCTCCGAACTGCCGAAGGCACCCACGGCTGCGGCAAGGCCGACCAGCAGTGCAGCCCACTGCACCAGCGAGCCTTGGCGCGACAGCAGATAGAACGCCACGATGGCGCCCACTGCCAGCACCACGGCCGCGGCCAATTTGGCCTTGTCGGCGCCCGTGCTCACGGTTTCGATTTGAGAAGTGGCCATGTTTGGCTGATTTCCTGTGCCTTTCGGCCTTCAATTCAATGCGTCTCTTGAGACGCCGAAGCCCGTCGGGACGCGACGGGCTTTTTTCGGAGTGCCACCTAGGTGGCAGGGGCAGTAGGAATCGAACCTACAACCTTCGGTTTTGGAGACCGACGCTCTGCCAATTGAGCTATACCCCTCCGGTACTCTTTACGCTCGGCTTAGATGTCGAGGATCTTGGCCACGACGCCCGAACCCACGGTACGGCCGCCTTCACGGATGGCGAAGCGCAGGCCTTCTTCCATCGCGATCGGGTTGATCAGCTTCACGGTGATGCTGACGTTGTCGCCAGGCATGACCATTTCCTTGTCCTTGGGCAGCTCGATCGCGCCGGTCACGTCCGTCGTGCGGAAGTAGAACTGCGGACGGTAGTTGTTGAAGAACGGCGTGTGACGGCCACCTTCGTCCTTGGACAGCACATACACCTCGGCGGTGAAGTGCGTGTGCGGCTTGATCGAGCCGGGCTTGCACAGCACTTGGCCGCGCTCGACTTCTTCGCGCTTGGTGCCGCGCAGCAGCACGCCGACGTTGTCGCCAGCCTGSCCCTGGTCCAGCAGCTTGCGGAACATTTCCACGCCGGTGCAGGTGGTCTTGACGGTCGGGCGGATGCCGACGATCTCGATTTCYTCGCCGACCTTGATCACGCCACGCTCCACRGCGCCGGTCACGACGGTGCCRCGACCCGAGATCGAGAACACGTCTTCGACGGGCATCAGGAAGGTGCCGTCCACGGCGCGCTCGGGCGTCGGGATGTAGGTGTCGAGCGCTTCRGCCAGCTTCATGATGGCTTCTTCGCCCAGCTTGCCCTTGTCGCCTTCCAGGGCCAGCTTGGCCGAGCCGTGGATGATGGGGGTGTCGTCGCCAGGGAACTCGTACTTGTCGAGCAGCTCGCGCACTTCCATTTCAACGAGTTCGAGCAGCTCGGCGTCGTCGACCATGTCGCACTTGTTCAGGAAAACGATGATGTAGCCCACACCCACCTGGCGAGCCAGCAGGATGTGCTCRCGSGTCTGGGGCATCGGGCCGTCGGCGGCCGAGCACACCAGGATGGCGCCGTCCATCTGGGCAGCGCCGGTGATCATGTTCTTCACATAGTCGGCGTGGCCGGGGCAGTCGACGTGTGCGTAGTGGCGGTTGGCCGTTTCGTACTCGACGTGGGCGGTGTTGATCGTGATGCCGCGGGCCTTTTCTTCGGGCGCYGCGTCGATCTGGTCGTAGGCCTTGGCTTCGCCGCCGAACTTGGCCGACAGAACGGTTGCGATYGCAGCCGTCAGCGTGGTCTTGCCGTGGTCAACGTGACCGATCGTGCCCACGTTCACGTGCGGCTTGGTGCGGGTGAACTTACCTTTTGCCATTTTTCGACTCCGAAAAAAACGATTTCAACGTATGCAGATGGGTTGCAAACCTGCCGTTGCAACCCCCAAAAACTGGTGCCCTTTGCGGGAATCGGACCCGCGACCTCTCCCTTACCAAGGGAGTGCTCTACCACTGAGCCAAAAGGGCTTTTGTCTAACCAATCGCTTTTCCGGCGCTGAACCGAGTCTCTGGAGCGGGAGACGGGAATCGAACCCGCGTCATCAGCTTGGAAGGCTGGGGTTCTACCATTGAACTACTCCCGCATCGGGGCACTTCAAGGCACCCAAAGCGCTAGATCCAATCGCTCTTAGAAACCAAATTCATCGCTGGTGGAGAGGGCTGGATTCGAACCAGCGTACTCGTAAGAGGGCAGATTTACAGTCTGCTGCCATTAACCACTCGGCCACCTCTCCGGCGAACCTCGAAATATAGCACGATTTTGTGACTACACAGAACCCCCAGCACCAAGAAGAAGCGGGAAAACTGCACGAGGCGGGAACCGCGGGGATTATCCTCGAATTCAGCCGCCCATCTGGCGCGCCTCCCGCCAAGCGCGCGCCTCGCCGAAATGTCCGCAGCCAATGAAAGGCACGGGCGGGCGCAACGCGGAAAGCGGCGACGGATGGTTCGACATCAGCACCTTGTGGCGCTTAACGTCGATCAACGCACGCTTACTTTGCGCATGCGAGCCCCACAGCATAAAAACAACAGGTTTCGCACCGTCCGATACATGGCGGATGACGGCATCGGTCAGCACCTCCCAGCCACGGCCGGAGTGGCTGGCCGGCTGGGCCTCCTCGACCGTGAGGCAGGTGTTGAGCAGCAGCACGCCGTGGGTCGCCCACTTCACCAGGCTGCCGCCCGGATGCGGGAACGGCGGCGGCGGCGTTCCAAGGTCGCGTTGGAGCTCCTTGAAGATGTTGCGCAGCGACGGTGGCAGCGCCACGCCGGGCGCCACCGAGAACGCGAGCCCTTCGGCCTGGCCGCGCCCGTGGTACGGGTCCTGGCCCAGGATCACGACGCGCACGTCTTCGGGCGGCGTCAGCTCCAGCGCCCGCAGCGGCCGCGGAGGAAAGATCACGGCCCCGGCATCGAGGCGTTCGCGCAGGAAACTCCGCAGCTTCTGCCCCACGATGCCGGCAAAGAAGTCGTCGACCAGCGGCTGCCAGCCCGGCGCCACAGGCCAGTCGGCGGGATCGCTGCTCGACAGCTGATCCGCCCCGCTCATTTGAACAACGCAGCGAGGGCCTCGCCGGGTTCCTTGGCACGCATGAACGCTTCACCGACCAGGAAGGCGTTGACGCCCGCCGCACGCAGCGTGGCGACGTCTTCGCGCGTGGCGATGCCGGATTCGGTCACCGCCAGCCGGTCGGCCGGCAGCCTGGGCAGCAGGTCGATGGTGGCCTGGATCGACACCTCGAAATTGCGCAGATTGCGGTTGTTGACGCCGATGAGCGGCGTCCTGAGCTTGAGCGCGCGGTCGAGTTCGGCCGCGTCGTGCACTTCGACCAGCACGGCCATGCCGAGCCCGCGCGCGATGGCCTCGAAATCCTTCATCTGCGCGTCGTCGAGGCAAGCGGCGATCAACAGGATCGCATCGGCGCCCATCGCGCGCGATTCGTACACCTGGTACGCATCGACGATGAAATCCTTGCGCAGCACCGGCAGGTCGCACGAGGCACGAGCCTGCTTGAGATAGTCGACGCTGCCCTGGAAAAACTGCTTGTCGGTCAGCACCGAAAGGCAGGCCGCGCTGATTTCACCGTCGCCCTCGGCATAGCTTTGCGCGATGTCGGCCGGAATGAAGTCTTCGCGCAACACGCCCTTGCTCGGGCTGGCCTTCTTGACTTCGGCGATCACGGCGGCCTGGCCGGCGGCGATCTTGGCGCGCAGGGCGGCTTCGAAATCGCGCGTCAGCACGCGGCTTTCGGCATCGAAGCGGATGGCTTCGAGCGAGGTGCGCTTCTGCGCGGCCGCGATCTCCTGGTGCTTGACGGCAACGATCTTGTCGAGGATGTCGGACATGGCTTCTTGTGCTTTCGGTTTTCTCTGGACTCAGACGGTCGTCGAGGCCTTGACCAGCTCGGCCAGTTTGGCCTTTGCCGCGCCCGACGCGATGGCCGTGCGCGAGCGTTCGATGCCCGCAGCCACCGAATCGACCACATTGGCGGCATACAGCGCCGCACCGGCGTTCAGCAGCACGATGTCGAGGGCCGGGCCAGCCTGATTGTCGAGCACGCCCAGCAGCATTGCCTTCGACTGCTCGGGGGTCTCCACACGCAGCGCGCGGTTGCTCGACATCGCAAAACCGAAGTCCTCCGGGTGCAACTCGTACTCGCGGATCTCGCCGTCCTTGAGCTCGCCCACCATGGTGGCGGCGCCGAGCGAGATTTCGTCCATGCCGTCGCGCCCGTAGACCACCAGCGCGTGCTCGGTGCCGAGCCGCTGCAGCGCGCGCACCTGGATGCCCACGAGGTCGGGGTGGAACACGCCCATCAGGATGTTCGGCGCCCCCGCCGGGTTGGTCAGCGGCCCGAGGATGTTGAAGATGGTCTTGATGCCCAGCTCCTTGCGCACCGGTGCGACGTTCTTCATCGCCGGATGGTGGTTCGGCGCGAACATGAAGCCGATGCCCACCTGCTCGATGGAGCGCGCGATCTGCTCGGGCTTCAGGTTGATGTTGACGCCCAGCGACTCCAGCACGTCGGCGCTGCCCGACTTGCTCGACACGCTGCGCCCGCCGTGCTTGCTGACCTTCGCACCGGCCGCGGCCGCAACGAACATCGAGCAGGTCGAGATGTTGAAGGTGTGCGAGCCGTCGCCGCCGGTGCCGACGATGTCCACGAGGTGCGTCGTGTCGGTCACGGGCACCTTGGTCGACACCTCGCGCATCACCTGCGCGGCGGCAGTGATTTCGCCGATGGTTTCCTTCTTGACGCGCAGGCCGGTGATCAGCGCGGCCATCATCACGGGCGAGCATTCGCCGCTCATGATGAGCCGCACGATGTGCAGCATCTCGTCGTGGAAGACCTCGCGGTGCTCGATGGTGCGCTGCAGCGCTTCCTGGGGAGTGATCATGGGAAGTCTCCTGGGTGTTTGTCAGTGGCCGGCGCGAACGGCCGGGGCGTCGGTGAACGCGAGCTTGAGGCCGAAGCCGATGAAAAGGACGCCGGCGGCGCGATCGAGCCAGTGCATGCCCTTCTGCACCGCGCCGCGACGCGCCATCCAGCCCGCCGCCACGGCCCAGCCCACGTTGACGGGGATCGCATTGAGGTTGAAAAGCACGCCCAGCAGCACGAAGGCGACAGCCGTGTTGCCGGTGCCCGGTGCAATGAACTGCGACACGAAGGCCAGGAAGAACAGCGCGACCTTCGGGTTGAGCACGTTCGTCCAGAAGCCACCGAGAAAGATCGCCTTGAGGCTGCGTTCCCCGCTCACCGCGGCGGCCGCCTTGCCCAGGTCGGCGGGCGGCGTCGCGCGCGACAGCAGCATGCGCACGCCGAGGTAGAGCAGATAGGCCGCGCCGATGTACTTGAGGACCGTGAAGGCCGCTGCGGAAGTGGCCATCAGCGTTCCGACGCCCACTGCAGCGGCAAGGATGTGAACGAAGCAGCCGGTCGTGATGCCAAGCCCCGCCACGATGCCGGCGCGCACGCCGGAGCGCAGCGAGTTCGCCACGATGTAGAGCACATCGGGCCCCGGCGTCAGGTTCAGCAGCCAGCCTGCGGCGATGAAAGCGAGCAGATGCGGAAGATCGGGCATCGCGGGCTCCTGCGCGTCAGGCGTTGAAGAAGCCGCGGATGGCTGCGATGGCGCGGTCCACCCCAGTCGCATCGACATCGAGGTGCGTCACGAAGCGCAGGCGATAGAGCCCGGTCGCGAGAATGCCCTGCTGGTTGAGGCTCGCGAGCAGTTCCGACGAGCGCGCCTGCGCCGCACCCGTGAGATCGACGAACACGATGTTGGTGTGCGGCGCCTCGACCTTGAGGCCTTCGATGCCTTCGAGCCCCTGCGCAAGGCGCTGGGCCAGTGCGTGGTCGTCGGCGAGTCGGTCGACGTGGTGATCGAGCGCATGCGAAGCCGCTGCCGCGAGCAACCCGGCCTGCCGCATGCCGCCGCCCGCCATCTTTCGGATGCGGTGCGCCTGTGCGATGAACTCGCGCGAACCGACCAGCGCCGAGCCGATGGGTGCGCCCAGCCCCTTGCTGAAGCAGACCGACACGCTGTCGAAGCACTGCGCGATGCGGCGCGCCTCGGCGCGGATGTCGCTGCGCTTGTTCAACGCGGCCTGCGCGGTCGCGGCATTGAAGAGACGCGCCCCGTCCAGATGCCGCTGCAGCCCCTTGCCCTTGGCCAGATCCGTCGCCGCCTGCACGTACTCGAAGGGCAGCAGCTTGCCGCCCAGCGTGTTCTCCAGTGCCAGCAGCCGCGTGCGCGCGAAATGCGCGTCGTCGGGCTTGATGGACGCCTCGATCTGCGCAAGCGGCAGCGTGCCGTCGGGCGCATGGTCGAGCGGCTGCGGCTGCACGCTGCCGAACACCGCGGCGCCGCCGCCTTCCCAGCGGTAGCAGTGCGCCTGCTGGCCCACGATGTACTCGTCGCCACGGCCGCAATGCGAAAGGATCGCGCACAGGTTGCTCTGCGTGCCGGTCGGCACGAAGAGCGCCGCCTCGAAGCCCAGCAGCGCGGCGATCTTCTCCTGCAGCGCGTTGACGCTCGGATCGGTGCCGAAGACGTCGTCACCGAGCGCCGCCGCCATCATGGCCTCGCGCATCGCGGGCGTGGGTTGCGTGACGGTGTCGCTGCGCAGATCAACGATGGAATGAGAGGTCGGCATGTCTTTGGATCCTTAGTGGGAATACCGCGGAACCGGCTCTGCCGGGCCGCTGGTATTGCCCCCGGCGAGGGGGTTGGCGAAGCGACACGAAGTGCGCGAAGGCTGGGGGAGAGCCATGCCAGTCAATCCAGGAAGTTCTTGAGCATCGCGTGGCCGTGCTCGGTGAGGATCGATTCGGGGTGGAACTGCACGCCTTCGATGCGCACGTCATGCGCAAACCCGGTGTGCCGCACACCCATGATCTCGCCGTCGTCGGTCCAGGCGGTGACAGCCAGGGCCTTCGGGCAGCTCTCGCGCTCGATCGAGAGCGAGTGGTACCGGTTGACGATGAACTTCTCGGGCAGCCCCGCGAACACGCCCTCGCGCGTGGTCGTGATCACGCTGGTCTTGCCGTGCATCAGCTGCTGCGCGCGGACGATCTTGCCGCCGAAGGCCGCGCCGATGGCCTGGTGGCCGAGGCACACACCCAGAATGGGCAGCTTGCCCGCGAAGGCCTCGATGGCCGCCACCGAAACGCCCGCCTCCGCCGGCGAGCAAGGCCCCGGCGACACCACGAGCCGGGTCACGCCGGAGGCGATCAGTTCGCCGATCTGCGCCACCGTGATCTCGTCGTTGCGATGCACCTGTACATCCGCCCCCAGCTCGCCCAGGTACTGGACGATGTTGTAGGTGAAGGAATCGTAGTTGTCGATCATCAGCAGTTTCATGGCTTGCTCACAATCCGGTGCACGCCCTTGACGACGGGGAACACGTTGAAGTTGATCAGGAGGCCCAGCTTGAGGCCCGAGAGCCGCAGCGCGGCCAGCACCTGCGCGCGATGCAGATCGGTCAGCACATCGACCGCCTTGAGCTCGACGATGACCGACTGCTCGATCACGAAGCCCGCACGGTACACCTCGCCGAGCGAGCGGCCCTTGTAGGCGGCGGACAGCCCCACGTCGCGCGTGAAGCCGATCTCGCGCTCGGCGAGTTCGATCGCCAGTGCGGCCGCATAGGCGCTTTCGTCGAGCCCCGTGCCGAGCACGCGCTGCACCTCGACGGCGGCGCCGATGATCTCGTGCGAGAAGTCGTTCTGGATATCGGGTGCGTTGCTCATTCCAGGCCTTCCTCGACCAGTTCGGCGGCGCGCAACAGTGCGCGGGCCTTGGCTTCCGTTTCTTTCCACTCCAGCTCGGGCACCGAATCGGCGACCACGCCGGCCGCGGCCTGCACATGCAGCATCTGGTCCTTCACGATGCCGGTGCGGATCGCGATCGCCACGTCCATGTCGCCCGCATAGCTGATGTAGCCGCAGGCGCCGCCGTAGAGGCCGCGCTTGGTGGGCTCCAACTGGTCGATGAGTTCCATCGCATGCACCTTGGGCGCGCCGGTCAGCGTGCCGGCCGGGAAAGTGGCCTTGAGCACGTCGATGGCGGTCATGCCGTCCTTCAGCGTGCCTTCGACATTGCTCACGATGTGCATCACGTGGCTGTAGCGCTCGACCGCGAAGGCCTCGGTCACCTTGACGGTGCCGGTCTTGGCAATGCGGCCGATGTCGTTGCGCGCGAGGTCGATCAGCATCACGTGCTCGGCGCGCTCCTTCGGATCGTTGATGAGCTCCACCTCGGCGGCCTTGTCGAGCTCCAGCGACGCACCGCGCGGACGCGTGCCGGCCAGCGGGCGGATGGTGATCTTCTGTTCGCCCTCCCCCGTGTTCTCCTGGCGCACCAGGATCTCGGGCGAGGCCCCGACCACGTGGAAATCGCCCAGGTGGTAGTAGTACATGTAGGGCGAGGGGTTCAGCGAGCGCAGCGCGCGGTACAGCGACAGCGGCGACTCGGTGTAGCGCTTGCTGATGCGCTGGCCCACCTGCACCTGCATGAAGTCGCCGGCGGCGATCATTTCCTTGGCACGCTCGACGGCCGCCAGGTAGTCGGCCTTGGCAAAGCTGCGCTCGGGCGGGTGCGGCTGCGTGGGCTTCACGATGGGCGCGCTCACCGAGTACTTGAGCTTTTCCTTCAACTCGCGCAGGCGGCGCTTGGCGCCGGCATAGGCCTCGGGCTGCTTGGGGTCGGCGTAGACGATCAGGTAGAGCTTGCCCGAGAGGTTGTCGATGACCGCCAGCTCTTCGCACTGCAGCAGCAGGATGTCGGGGCAGCCCAGCGTGTCGGGCGGACAGGTCTTCTCGAGCTTGCGCTCGATGTGGCGCACGGTGTCGTAGCCGAAGTAGCCTGCGAGCCCGCCGCAAAAGCGTGGCAGGCCGGGCCGCAGTGCGACCTTGAAGCGCTTCTGGTATTCGGCCACGAAATCGAGCGGATTGCCTTTGGCGGTCTCGACGACCTGCCCGTCGGTCACCACTTCGGTGACCGCCTCGGCGCCGAAGCCGCTGGCGCGAAGCAGCGTGCGGGCCGGCAGGCCGATGAAGCTGTAGCGGCCGAAGCGCTCGCCGCCCACAACCGATTCGAGCAGGAAGCTGTGCTTGCCGCCGCCCTGCGAATGGGCCAGCTTGAGGTAGAGGGAAAGCGGTGTTTCGAGGTCGGCAAAGGCCTCGGCCATCAACGGAATGCGGTTGTAGCCCTGGGCGCTGAGGCTCTTGAATTCAAGTTCGGTGATCACGGATTCGTTCTCCAATTGCCTGCCGACGCTGCTTCGGCCGGTGGCAAGGTCATTCACTGGTGGTCCGGAGTCGGTAGCGATCCGGAGCCGCGGGCGCACGGCGTGCGCCGTGCAATCAAACAGTCAGCGAAGTATGGCTACGCCAGGGCCAGGCTCCCCGGCTGCCTTCACCTGTTTGAATGATGTGATGAACGAACATGGAAGGCCGAGTTTAGCCCACGAAAACGGGCCGGCGTGCAACTGGCGTCTTCAGGGTTCCCCCGAGGGCCATTCGTAAAACGAAAAGATACATTCGCACGACCGTTCGCAAATACAAGGAGGCTCACTTGCTCGCACTCTCGATACCGACCGTGTTCTCCCGTCTCGCCGCGCTGGCCTGCCTGGCCACGGCACTCGGCGCCTCGGCCGCGCAAGTGGATATCGCCGGCGTCAAGCTGGACGATCAGCTGGATTTGCGCGGTACCTCCCTGCAGCTCAACGGTGCGGGCGTTCGCTACAAGGCCATCTTCAAGGTCTATACGGCGGGCCTGTACCTGGGCAAGAAGGTCTCCACCGCCGAAGAAGCGCTGGCCGCACCCGGCCCCAAGCGCGTGGCCATCACGATGCTGCGCGACATCGACGCCAACGAACTCGGCAAGCTCTTCACCAAGGGCGTGGAAGACAACTCGCCGAAGAGCGAAATGGTCAACCTGATTCCGGGCCTCTTGCGCATGGGCCAGATGTTTGCGGACCAGAAACAGCTCAAGACCGGCGACACCTTCACCATCGACTGGCTGCCGGGCACGGGCACGGTGATCACGGTGCGCGGCGTGCCGCAGGCCGATCCGGTGAAGGAGCCCGCCTTCTTCAATGCGCTGCTGCGCATCTGGCTCGGCCCGAACCCGGCCGACTGGAAGCTGAAGGACGCGATGCTGGGCAAACCCTAGAGAACGGCCAGCGAATCCACGAAACCGTCCGCATCCACGCCGCGCACCGGCTCGCCGTGGTTGTAGCCGTAGGTCACCAGCACCACCGGGCAGCCTGCGGCCCTTGCGGCGCGGGCGTCGTTGCTCGAATCGCCGATCATCAGCGTGCGTGCCGGCACGGTGTGCAGCGCCTCGCAGGTCTTCAGCAGCGGCAGCGGGTCGGGCTTCTTGCGCTCGAAGGCGTCGCCGCCGAACACCAGCTCGAAGAAACCATCCAGCCCTTTCGCAGCCAGCAACGGCTTGGCGAATGAGGTCGGCTTGTTGGTGAGGCAGGCCAGCCGCAGGCCGCGCGCACGCAGCGCCTTCAGACCCTCGATCACCCCGGGGTACACGGCCGAGTGCTGGCCGTTGATAGCGAGGTAGTGATGCTGGTAGCGCTCCCAGGCGCGATCGAACAGGGCCTGCGCCTTCGATCGAACGCCCGCCGCGTCGACCGCGCCGGCAGGCGTCATCACATGTGCGAGCGCCGAAAGGATCAGGTGCTCCGAGCCCTTGCCCACCATCCGTTCGACCGCGGCCGGGTCGACACGTGGCAGCGCGAGGTCATCGAGCATGTGGTTCAGCGACACGGCGAAGTCGCCGAGCGTGTCGACCATGGTGCCGTCGAGGTCGACGATGGCGGCATCGAAGCGGGAAAGATCGAAGCTAATAGAGTTCAAGACAAACAAATAGAGTTGCGAAAACTGCCTGTCACTTTACAGAGCACCATGGCCGTTCGGACACACCTAGCCTCAATGGAAATGACGGCAGCCCTTGTGATCTTCATCGCTTATCACTGGGTCGGACTCTCCAACAGAAACTACGCGATCGGCCGGAGCATTCAATTCGTTCGTGGTCCAGCAGGCGATCTGAGCGGTCGACTTTCAGAGAAGCGTCGCCCGCATCGGTTCTTTCACACAGCCTCGGCCGAATTTTGCCGTAGCCCCCAATGCTCGATCCGGTGCTCGCCCTCATCGATGAAGACCTGCTCATAGCGCAAGCGCCATGCACTTTCGCGCATCCCGGCTTCCTCGAACCCGAATGGGTCTAGGGCAGGAGTTGCGCGAAACAAGACGGCAAGTATCGTTTCACAGAACTCCTGCACGGACTTCACTCCGATTTCACTTGAGTCACGCACACTGCTTCTCGACAGTGGTTCGGCGCTGGTAGAGGCCAGGGAGAAAAAAAACCGCTCAGGGAACCGCCTCGATGCCGACCGCTGTCACTCTTCATGCTCAGGCTTTCGTCATCGATGCAGTCAAGGACTCGCCGCTGTCGAAAGTTTGAGCGGCAGCCGCACAGGTCCAGCGATTGCAAGCAATTTGACCCTGGGTGCAGACACCCTCTGTCTGACTCCTCGGCTTTGATCGACAAACGGACCCCGAAGGGTCCGTTTGTAGTTGCCTCCCAGGCTTGCCGGCCCTGCCAAGGAAAATCTACTCGGCGGCCTCGCCTTCCTCTTCGTTTTCGGCTTCTTCAGCGCGGCGAACCGTCACAAAGTTTGTAGCATCTTCCACGAACGCCATGAGCTTTTCGTCGGGCGCCATCCCGCGCACTTCTGTCTGGAGGCCGTCGCCATTTTTGTAGTCGACTTGCACCAGCGCAAAACAGGCCAGCGGCTCTTCCATTTCCCCTTCATCGCCGCCGTCGTATACAGCGACCCACCCTTCAGCGGGCATGATCTGAAGGATCTTCACTTCTTCCATCGATTCACTCCAAGTTCAAAGATTGCGTTGCGCCGCGCAGCATATCCCATGGAAAAGAGCCCCGAAGGGCTCACGGCGCGCGGCGCGGCCGCCGCGCGGGCTTGTCCTGGCGGGCCCACTCGGCCTGTTCGATCAGGCGGCCGAGTTCGACCACGGCCGGACTGCGGTCCTTCGCGTCGCCTTCGCCGTAGGCCAGCGTGAAGTCCAGCGTCGACAGCGCGGGCAGGCCGTCGCGCTCGTCCAGCACCACCATGCCCGGGCGCAGGTTGTCGCGGGTGAACGTGGCCACCGCGAGGCCGCTCAGCGCGACCGTGCGCAGGTCCTGCAGGCTGTGCGAGCTGAAGGCGCCGTGCCAGGGGATGCCGGCCTTGTTCAGCGCATCGATGCTGACCTGGCGGCACACGCAGGGCGTTGGCGAATAGGCCAGCGGCAGCGAGGCGTCGTCGGCGCGCTCGAAGCCCTCGGCAGCGGCCCACACCATCGGCAGACGCCGCAGCAGCGTGCCCTGGACCGCACCCGAGACCGACACCACCACCGCCAGGTCGAGCTCGCGCTCGCGCACCATCGTGGCCAGGTCGAGCGTCAGACCCACGCTCACCTCCAGCCGGACGTTGGGACAACTGCGCGAGAACTGGCGCAACAGCTGCGGCAGGCCCTCGCTCATGAAGCTCTCGGGCACGCCGAAGCGCACCGTGCCTTCGATGGGCGAGCAGCGGAAGTGCCGCGTCAGCGCGTCCTGCGCCTGCAGGATGCGCTCGGCATGGCGCAGGAAGTCCTCGCCGTCGGCGGTCAGGCTCAGGCGCCGCGTGGTGCGGTGGAACAGCGGGCGCCCGACCAGTTCTTCCAGCCGGCGGATCTGGTGGCTGACCGCCGATTGCGTCAGGTGCAGTTGCTCTGCAGCGCGGGTAAAGCCGTTGGCCTGATGGACGGCGATGAATGCCTGCAGGAGGCCGGTGTCGAAGCTCATGGCCGCTAGATTAATGAATCGCCTTCGTGAATGGAAGGAAATTTAATCATTTGCGTAATGAAATCGGGGTCTTGAGAATGCCTGGAACCTCCTGTTCCCACCTTCCGCTTTCTTTCTTTTCACGACGCGCCGATGTCTTCTTCCACTCCTCGCCATCCCACCCTTGCGCTTGCCGCCATTTGCCTGGCGGCACTGTTGTTCGGCCTGGAGATCTCCAGCGTGCCGATCATCCTGCCGGTGCTGGAAGCGCGGCTGCACGCCGACTTCCAGGACCTGCAATGGATCATGAACGCCTACACCATCGCCTGCACCACGGTGCTGATGGCCACCGGCACGCTGGCCGACCGCTACGGGCGGCGCCGCGTGTTCGCGCTCACCGTGCTGGCCTTCGGCATCGCATCGCTGCTGTGCGGCCTGGCGCCCAGCACGGCGGTGCTGATCGCCGGCCGCTTCTTGCAGGGCATGGCCGGCGGCGCGATGTTCATCTGCTCCATCGCGATCCTGTCGCACCAGTTCCCCGACGGCAAGGCACGCGGCCGCGCCTTCGCGATCTGGGGCGTGGTGGCCGGCATCGGTCTGGGCTTCGGCCCGGTGATCGGCGGCGCCATCGTCGCGCTGGCCAGCTGGCACTGGGTCTTCCTGGTGCACGCGCCGCTGGCGTTGCTGGGCCTGGCACTGATCATGGCCGGCGTGGCGGAGTCCAGCGACCCGCAGGCCCGCCAGCAGAAGCTGGACCTCGCCGGCATCGCCACGCTGACCGTCGCGGTGCTCGGGCTCACCTCCCTCATCACGCAGGGAGAGGGCCTGGGCTGGGCCAGCACGGCCGCGCTGAGCCTGGCAGCGGCAACGGTGTTCAGCCTGATCGCGTTCGTCGCGGTCGAGCGATTGCATCCGCATCCGATGTTCGACTTCTCGGTGTTCAAGATCCGCGACTTCTCGGGCGCCATCCTCGGCTGCATCGGCATGAACTGCAGCTACTGGCCGTTCATGATCTACCTGCCGCTGTACTTCTCCGCCGGCCTGGGTTACGACACCACCACCACCGGGCTGGCGCTCCTGGTCTACACGGTGCCTTTCCTGGTAATGCCGCCGATCGCGCAATGGCTGCTGCTGCGCTACCAGGCGCGTTTGGTGATTCCCGCCGGCCTGTTCCTGATCGGCCTGGGCTTCGCGCTGATGAAGCTGGGCAGCAGCCTCACGCACCTGGGCGGCTGGACGGTGTTGCCCGGCGCGCTGGTCGCCGGCATCGGTCTGGGCCTGACCACCACGCCCGCGACCAACATGACCACCGCCTCGGTGCCTGCCAACCGCGCCGGCATGGCCTCGGGCATGGACGTCAGCGCACGCCTCATCACCCTGGCCGTCAACATCGCAGTGATGGGGCTGGTGCTCGTGGCGGGCATCCTGGCCGCGCTGCGCACGGCGCTGGGGCCGGCGCTCGATGCAGCACGGCTGCGTGCGCTGGCCGAGCGGCTTGCCGGCGGGGACGTGGCGGGCGCGCAGCAGATGTTGGCGACGCTGGCTGCGCCGGATGCCGCCGGCGCGATCCTCCAGGCCGCCGTGACCCATGGCTTCGGATGGGTCATGCTGTACGGTGGGCTCGGGGCTTGGCTGACCGCGGTGTTCAGCCTTGCAGTGCTCGGTCGCCGGCGCGCCTCGCCCGCACAGGACGTGCTGCCCGGCGCGGCTGGCGGGCACTGAGGCTCTATCGATCCTGGGCCTGTCGAGGGACGAAATACGAGAGCTCGGGCGAGCATTTCGCTACCGCCAGCAGGCGTCTCCACCTCGTCGAACGCGATCCCGTGACGTAACAGGCTCAACTTCCGCGCACCACCGATATGTTCGCAGGAGCCCGGGGCAATTCGGAACTTGCGTTGGCGTGTTGTATCGAGGCTGACCGGTCGTGTTTGATGAGCAGCACCGCGATCATGCCGATGACAGCTGGAATCGCGATCGCGATGAAGTTCTGGTGCAGCGGCAGGCTCATGCCCACCAGCACGCCGATCAGGATCGGCGCCAGGATTGCGCCACTGCGGCCGACGCCCAATGCCCATCCGAGACCGGTAGCGCGGACCGCCATCGGATAGAACTGTCCGGTGTAGGCATTGGCGACGATCTGCGTGCCGATCGTCGACGCACCGGCCAGGCCGATAAGGATGAACAACGCTGGCGTCGGCATCTTGAACCCAAGCAGCGTGAGCGAGACCGCGGCCAGCGCATACATGGCTGCGAGTACGTACTTGATGTGGAACCTGTCGGCGAGCCAGCCGCCGCCGATGGCGCCGACCATTGCGCCTGCGTTCAACACCAGCACGAACGTCAATGCCGAGCCCAGGCTGTAGCCGGCGCTGGCCATGAGCTTCGTCAGCCACGAACTGAGTGCAAACACCATGAACAAGCACATGAAGAACGCGATCCAGAACATCACCGTGCTGAAGCCGCGGCCTTCACGGAAAAGGTGCTTGATCGGTGCGCTGTCGGCCTTGTCTTCCGCCGGCACGACGAATCGGTCTGTCGCCTGCGGCCGGTAGCTGGGGTCGAGTCTGGAGGCAATCTCTTTCAACTCGTCAGTTCGACCCTTGGCCAGCAGGAATGGCATCGATTCCGGGACCGACTTCAGGATGACGGGAATCAGGAGGACCGGCAGGCCGGCCGCGAAGAACACCGACTGCCAGCCGTAGGTTTCGATGAGCCCCTTGCCCAGAAGCGCTGCAACGATTCCGCCGACTGCGTAGCCACTGAACATCAGGGTGACAAGGGTCGCACGAATCTTCCTGGGTGAGTATTCGGTCATCTGCGCGACCACATTCGGCATCACGCCGCCGATGCCGAGCCCGGCAAGGAAGCGCATCGCGCCGAACGTGAAGGGATCGTTGGCAAGACCCGCTGCGGCCGTGAAAACGCTGAACAGGCCAATGCAGATGGCGATCGCCCAGCGGCGACCTATCCTGTCGGCGATGGTGCCGAGGAAGATGGCGCCAAACATCATGCCGAAGAGCGCCGAGCTCACCATGAATCCGGCGTTGGTCGCATCGACGCCCATCTTCGCCATGATCGAGGGCAGTGCGATGCCGACGACCGACAGGTCGTAGCCGTCGAACACGATGATCAGCGCGCACCAGAACAGCACGCGCCCGTGAAAGCGGTTGAAGCGGGCATCGTCGGCCAGCTTGTGAAGATCGATTTGGCGCATGGCTCTTGTCTCCGACTGAATGAATTGGAACGGGTGTCAGGGCCTGCACATCGGCCCGCGAGACGAGGTTCACGCTGCTGCTGCACACCATCGCACGGCCAGACTCACGGCAAGCGTGGTTCCGCTATGTCCTGAATGATGGTCACCCCGCAGTGGCGGGTCCAACGCATTTTTCGGATGTTCCCTATCAATCCTGGAAATTCTGGGGAGGGTCTACCCATGGACAGGACTGTCGCGATGCCTTGCCCCGCTCTTCCATGCGCTTTGCGAATGCGCGCTATCACCGATATTCGTTGGACCACGCCCCGGTGCCTTCGTAGATTCGGCAACCAGGCGAACGCCAACGTGGCACTGCCAGGAACCCAAGCAACGGCAGAGCCCGCGCGCACAAAGGAGATGGTCATGCAAGGCAAGATCGGCCTCGAGGAACACTTTGCGATTCCCGAGACGCTTCAGGATTCAGCGGGCTTCGTGCCGGGAGACTACTGGCGGGAGCTCAGCAGCCGCCTCCTCGACATTCATGAAGGGCGCTTGCGCCAGATGGATGCGCACGGCATGGAGATGATGATCCTCTCGCTGAATGCACCTGCCGTGCAGGCGGTGCCCGATCCGCAGAAAGCCTGCGAGCTCGCGATCCGCGCGAACGATTTTCTGGCAGAGCAGGTGGCGAGAAGGCCTGACCGCTTCCAGGCGTTCGCAGC
Organism: Variovorax sp. P4_B10; assembly: GCF_056402375.1. Classification (NCBI taxonomy): domain Bacteria; kingdom Pseudomonadati; phylum Pseudomonadota; class Betaproteobacteria; order Burkholderiales; family Comamonadaceae; genus Variovorax; species Variovorax sp. P4_B10. The sequence goes on from NZ_JBFUHN010000055.1 coordinate 28,647, forward strand.
CTTGCCCATGCAGGACCCCGAAAGGGCCACCCGGGAGCTCGAGCGGTGCATGACCGAACTGGGTTTCCGCGGCGCCCTGGTCAACGGCTTCTCGCAGGTCGGCACGACCGACAACGCCACCTACTATGACGCGCCGCAGTACGCCCCCTTCTGGGCCGCGGCGGAGCGGCTCGACGCGCCGTTCTACCTGCATCCGCGCAACCCGCTCGCGAGCGCGGCGCAGATCTACGAAGGCCATCCGTGGCTGCTCGGCCCCACGTGGGCTTTTGCACAAGAGACTGCCGTCCACGCCCTGCGCCTCATGGCGAGCGGTCTCTTCGATCGCCATCCCGGTCTCAAGATCATCCTCGGCCATCTGGGCGAAGGCCTGCCCTACAACATGTGGCGAGTCGACCACCGCAATGCCTGGGTCAAGGCCCCCAAGGGCTATCCGGCCCAGCGCAAGCTGTGCGAATACTTCCAGGAAAACTTCTACCTCACGACCTCCGGCAACTTCCGCACCCAGACGCTGATCGATGCGATGCTGGAAGTCGGTTCGGATCGGATCCTGTTCTCGACCGACTGGCCTTTCGAGAACGTCGATCACGCTTCGAACTGGTTCAACGACGCGAGCATCAGCGAGGCCGATCGAACGAAGATCGGCCGAACGAACGCGCTGTCGCTGTTCAAGCTGAAGCAGTCCTGAGTCGCTCGAGCGGGCACGGAATCGAATGATCGACATCGACGAATGGACCATCACCAGCGCGGTCCAGAAAGCGCACGGTGCAACTTCCAATGCGCGCCTGAAGACCGTGATGGACAGTCTGGTACGGCACCTTCATGACTTCGCCCGCGAGGTGCAGCTCACCGAAGCCGAGTGGTCCCATGGCATCGACTTCCTCACGCGCGTGGGAAGCATCACCGACGACAAGCGGCAGGAGTTCATCCTGCTGTCCGATGTGCTGGGTCTTTCGACGCTTGTCACGGCACAGTGCAATCGGCGCCCGGCCGGATGCACCGAGGCAACGGTTTTCGGCCCCTTCTATGTACCCGATGCGCCGGCGTACAAGAACGGCGACGACATCGCCAACGGTGCGAGCGGTGAACCTTGCTTCGTTGGCGGAACCGTCCGCGGGATCAACGGCGAGCCGATTGCCAATGCGCGCATCGACGTCTGGCAGTCCGACGACGAAGGCTGGTACGACGTTCAGCGTTCGGAGCTGGACCATGCGCAAGGTCGAGGCCATCTGAGCAGCCTCGAGGACGGCCGCTACCGTTTCAAATCCATCGTGGCTGTTCCCTACCCGATTCCTCACGACGGCCCGGTGGGGCAGATGCTGGAGAAGCTCGGCCGCCACCCGTGGCGTCCGGCACACCTGCACTTCATGATCCGGGCGCCGGGGTACGAGACGCTCATCACCCATGTGTTCCGCTCAGGAGGCCGCTATCTCGACTCCGACGCGGTATTCGGCGTGCGCAGCTCGCTCATCGCCGAGTGGAAGCGCAATGAGCCCGGCGTTGCGCCGGATGGAACATGCATGGGCGTTCCCTTCTACACGCTCGAATACGACTTCGTCTTGAACAACGCCAGGAAGGACTAGAAGCATGGAAGTAGGACACATCGTCATGTGGCGCGTCGCTGGTGCCACGGCCGCGGAGCGAAGCAGGAATTGCACGACGATTCGCAATGCGTTCGAAGGGCTGCGCGACCGGATTCCAGGTCTTCTGGAACTCGAAGTAGGGATCGACACGAGTCGCGTCGACTACGCCTGCGATGTAGCGCTCTACACACGCTTTCGCGATGCGCAGAGCCTGGAGGGCTATGCGACGCATCCCGAGCACCTTCGCGTCAAGCGGGAGCTCGGCGACATCCGCACCGAGCGCTATCAAGTCGACTACAGCCGCTCGCGCGCAGCGTGATAGACCTTCCAGGCGCACCGGTACGACGCCTACATCCGTGGCTCGCGGCGTGATCGCTCATGGAAGAGGCCGAATATCAGTTCACGCAGCCACCGGTTTCCGCTGTCCTGATGAAATCGCTCGTGCCACTGCTGTCGTATTTCGAATGGCATGACCTCGAACGGCGCATCGACGATATGCAGATCCGCGCGTGAAGCCACCATCGCCCTGGCGAGACGGGCTGGCGCAGTCAGCAGCAAGCCCGACGCGGCGACGATCGACGACAAGCCCAGCGAGTGGGCGGCCGTCAGGACGACCCGCCGGCGATCGAGTGCGCCCGCTCGCTCCAGTGTCTGCTGCAATTGGGAGTCGGTCGTTCCCTGAGGCCGGTACGCAATGTGTTCCGCCGCGAGGTAGTCGTCGAGTTCGATGCGCTCGGGCGTGCCCAGCGGCGACGTCTTCGACATCAGCACGACGAATGACTCGTCGAACAGTCGCTGCTGATAGAACGACGGCCCCATCGGCTCCCAACTGCCGAGTGCGATATCGATCTGTCCATGGAGCATCCGCTGCCGGGCGTCGGCCATGGAGACATCCACTGTTTCGAAGCGAACCCCGGGTGCACCGGCGCGAGCGACCATGAGCAGCTCGGGCATCATGACCAGTTGCCCGATGTCGTTGACCGCAATTCGAAACGTGCGGCTCGATGTCTGCGCATCGAAAGTCCTGCCTTGATCGACCGCCTGCACCAGGCAGGCGATTCCCTCTTCGATCGGAGCGATGAGGCGCTCGGCAACTGGCGTGGGGACCATCCCATCCGCCGAGCGCACGAACAGCGTGTCGTTGAAGCGTTCACGCATGCGCTTGAGGGCATTGCTCACCGCGGACTGCGTCATGCCAAGCCGATCACCCGCGAGCGTCACGCTGCGCGTGGCGTAGATCGCCTGAAAGACCAGGAAGAGATTCAGATCAATGGAGTTGATGTTCACCGCGCCGTCTCCGACCGCTCATCGAGCCGTCATTCGTTGTCCAACACCGCCAGGTTGTCGTAGACCATCCGGAGCATGTCCCGAAGCGACTCGGCTTGCGCAAAGCTCAGTCCCGACAACGACACCCGCTCGTACAACTGAGCCAGGGGAATGATCCGCAACGCGAGGTCGCGCCCTGCCTCGGTCAGCGCGAGCGCGAGAGCCCGGGCATCCTCGTCCGATCGATCGCGCACCAGCACGCCACGCTGCAGCAGCCCGTCGACCGTTCGCGAGAGCGTGGAGGGTTCGGTTGATGTGTGCAACGCCAGGTCGGAGAGCCGCTGATGGGGCTGGTGGTGCAGCGCGACGCAGATCCGCCACTCGGTCAGCGAAAGGTTGAACTGCTTGAGTTCCCTGCTGAACGACTGGCCCATTCGAGTTCCTGCACGCGCAAGCAAGTAAGGGATTGCCCGCTCGAGATCGTGGTTCGCAGATTTATCTGCTTCTGCAATCAATTCAGGGAGCGCATCGGGGCTCGTCTTGCGCTGCTTTGCGGGGGCAGTTGTTGTCGGCTTTCTCTTGGTCATGGCCGATCTTACAAGCGAAAAGTATCCCCGATATAGCGTAAACCCCGAGTCATTATTGATTGCATTTACAAATGTTATCCGCTTCAATTGACCTCTCTGATCGCAGAGCCACCCATCTTTTGGAGACCCCCATGACCGATGCCGCAACGAATCCGCTCGCCCAACTCAATCACGTCGACATCCCTGCGCCAGGCCGAAAGTCACCTGTAAGAGGTGCCCCTTCGATCGAAAACATAGTTGCATCCGCAAGCGAACTGGTGCCAGTGCTACGCGCCCGGGCTCAACGCACCGAACAGGACCGCCGCGTTTCGGACGAGACGACGCGTGCGTTCCACGACGCAGGCTTTTTCAAGCTGATGCAGCCGGCACGCTACGGCGGCTTCGAATACGGCTTCACCGCCTTCATCGACGTGGTCAGCGAACTGGCACGAGGCTGCACGTCGTCGGCCTGGGGTTGCTCGCTGGGCGCCATCCACCAATGGTTGGTCGCAACCTTCCCCGAGCAGGCGCAGGACGACGTCTGGCGCGAGGACCCCAGCGCGATCGTGTGCGGCTCGTACGCACCGGCGACGATGGCCGAGAAGGTCGACGGCGGCTATCTCGTGCACGGCAAATGGCTTTTCGCGTCCAACGTGGACAACTCCCAGTGGGCCCTGCTGGGCGTTCAGTTTCCGCCGGAAGAAAAGGGCGCCCCGCCAACGGCCGGCTTTCTGCTCGCACCCCGGTCGGATTGGTCGATCGAGGACAACTGGTACGTGGCGGGCCAGGCCGGGACGGGATCCAAGGCGATCGTCATCGACAAGCCGACATTCATTCCAGGGCACCGCAAGCTGACGTTTGCGGAGGCTTCTTCCAACAGCCCTCCTGGCGCCAAAGTCAACACGAACCCGATCTACCGCATCCCCTTTCTATCGGCGGTGCCGGTGTGCCTCGTGTCGCCAATCATCGGCACGGCCCAAGGCGCCGTGGACGAACTGATCGATCTGGCCGGCTCGCGCGTCACGCGGGGGGCCGTTGCCGGAGGCGGAAGCAGGTTGAGCGAGTTCTTTCCAGTGCAGTCCCGCCTGGCCGAAGCGTCGGCGAGCGTCGATGCGGCGCGGCTGCTCCTCTATCGCGACACCGCACAGGTGGAGCAGATGGCAGTCGATGGCCATGTCATCAGCATCCAGCAACGAATTCGCAATCGCCGCGACCATGCTTTCGCCGCACGTCTTTCACGCGATGCCGTCGAAGCGGTGTTCGCCAGCGTCGGAGGCGCGGGCTTGTCGCTGAACCAGCCGATCCAGCGCATGTGGCGCGACACGAACGCCATCTCGCGGCATATCAGCCTCAATTGGGACGCGGTTTCTTCCATGGTGGGGCAATACCTGCTCGGCCTCGAGCCCAAGGGCCAGTACTGATCGAGGCACCCGCCATGTACTCCTGGGCTCTCATCACGGGCGATGCGGCCGACACGGTCGATGCTCGCCAGTTGCGGCAGGCGCTGGGCGCCTTCCCCACGGGGGTCTGCCTCGTGACGACCACGACGCCGGACGGCAAGCGCGAGGGGATGACGATCAACTCGTTCGCCTCGGTGTCACTGGATCCACCCTTGATTCTGTGGAGCATCCGCGACGACACCCGCAGTGCCGACGCATTCCTTGCGGCACGGCCTTTCAACCTCAGTGTGCTGACCGCAGCGCAGCGCGACCTGGCCTCGCATTTCGCCAGGCCCGCAGCGGACAAATTCGAGCGCTTCGCCGAAGCATTCGATGTCGGACCCAACGGATGTGCAAGGCTTGTCGAGAGTGTTGCAACGTTCGAGTGCTCGACCTATTCGCGCCACCAGGCGGGAGATCACACGATCATCCTCGGCCGGGTCGATCGCTTCTCGCGGACCGACACGCCGCCTCTGCTCTTTCATTCAGGGCAAATGGGATCGCTGTGGGAACTCGCGGCGACGCTGGCGCGGCCTCAATGATGTCTGGGGGGGCGCGTAACGCTCGGCAGTGACATTCTGGGTCAATCGATGGGGCCTCATGTGACGCTGAATGTCAGTTTGGGCGTGCTCGTCGCCGCGCAAACGATTGGCATGCATGTTGCTGTAACAAATCATTACCAGTCATCCAGTTCAAACAAACAATGCGCATCTCGGACAGCGAAAACGACACTTCTTTGGATCGCCGTACTTTTTGCGTCGGCGCGATCGGCCTTGCCACTCTGGGGGCAACAGCCTGCGGAGGTGAAGGCGGCAGCTTCGTCGGGGGAGGCATCGCGGCACCCGGGACGGCGGTCCCGCCAGCTGCTTCCGCAGCAGTCGATCCTTCCAGCGAACCTGCCATCGCACCCGCGGTAGCGCCGGCCCCGTCTCCGTCCCCTCAGGCGCGCAAGTTCGTCCACCCCGGCCTTCTTCACACGGAGAGCGACTTCGATCGCATGCGCCAGAAGGTCAAGGACCAGGCCCAACCCTGGCTCGACGGCTGGAACGCATTGACAGGCAACGGCCGCGCACAGCTCGGCGCGAAACCGCGGCCGCTGGCCACGGTGGTCCGAGGTGGCGACGACTCCAACTTCGCGCAGTTCTTCATCGACGTCGCGCGCGCCTACCAGCTCGCGCTGCGCTGGAAGGTCTCGCAGGACACGCGCTATGCCGACCTTGCCGTGGTCTTCCTGAACGAGTGGTCCTCCACGCTGACATCGGTCACGGGCAATGCGGACCGCTTTCTCGCGGCGGGCATCTACGGCTACGAGTTCGCGAATGCGGCCGAGATCATGCGCACCTATCCAGGCTGGGCGCCGGCCGATTTCGCGCGCTTCCAGAACATGATGCTGACCGTGTTCTATCCGCTCAACCACAGCTTCCTGATCGACCACAACGGCTCCGTCATCACCAACTACTGGGCCAACTGGGACCAGTGCGCGCTGGCCTCGATGCTCGCCATCGGCGTGCTGTGCGACCGGCCGGACATCTACGACGAAGCCATCGGCTACTACAAGACCGGACAGGGCAATGGGGCGGGCCTGCAGGCGGTCTATCACGTGCATCCCGGCTATCTCGGCCAATGGCAGGAGAGCGGGCGCGACCAGGGGCACTGCACGCTCGGCATCGGGCTGGCGGGCGCGTTCTGCGAGATGGCGTGGAACCAGGGCGACGACATCTACGGCTACGAGAACAACCGTTTCCTGGCCGGCTCCGAGTACGTGGCGAAGTCCAATCTTCTGGATGGCTCCGGCGCCTTCTACACGGTGCCCTTCTTCACCAACGTCAACAGGCAGGGCACGCAGTCCGTGCTGTCGACGGGCAGCCAGGGGAGCCGCCGGCCCGTCTGGGAAAGCGTGCACAACCACTACGCGAACCGGCTGGGCATCGCGACCCCCTACACCGCCCTGCAAGCCGCACAGATGCGCCCCGAGGGAGACGGCGGCAACGGCGACCAACTGGGCTTCGGCACGCTGACCTTCACGCGCGATCCGCTCGCAACCCCCGTGCGGCCCAGCGGGCTCACCGCGCGGTTGCGCGGCACACAGGTGGTGTTGTCATGGTGGGGCTGCACCGGTGCGCAAAGCTATTCGGTGTGGCGCGCGGAGCAGGCGGGCGGCCCCTACAGCGTGATCGCATCGGGCATCACCGACGTGCTCACGTTCAACGACACCGCGCTCAGCCCGACCGGCGTGTACCACTACGTGATCGTTGCGGCCATCGCCTCGGGCGACAGCGCCCCCTCCAACGAAGCGCGGGTGTCCGTCCAACCCGAGTTGCTGTTGCAGTGGAAACCCGACGGCGGCGCGCGCGCGCCCGTCAGCCTTCCAACAGGCCTTGCGAAGAACGCCGCCGATTTCACGGTCTCGGTCCGGGTCTTCCTGGACAGCGCCGCGACCTGGTCCCGCGTGTTCGACTTCGGCTCCGGCACGCGCCGCTACATGATGCTCACGGCCCGCAATGGCAGCGGCGTGGTCCGCTACGGGATCTCCACGGTCCACGGCTTCAACGAGGAGGTGATCGATGGCACGGCGGCGCTTCCGAGCGGGCGCTGGGTGCATGTCGCGGTCACCCTGTCGGGCACGCTTGGAACGCTGTACGTGGACGGCGTCGTCGCCGGCACCAATGCAGAGATGACGCTGGCCCCTTTCGACCTTGGCGAGACGACGCAAGACTGGCTCGGGCGTTCGCAGTTCCCCGACGATCCCGGCCTGCAGGGGCGTGTGGACGACTTCCGGCTCTACAGCGGTGCGCTCGGCATCGCGGAGATCGCATCGCTGGTGTAGGCCGCATTCACAATAGCGCCGCATGACTGCCCCGACTCCCGCTTCTCCACCGCGCCCGATACGCACCGCGGCCACGCTGGTCGTTCTGCGCGACGGCGCCGAAGGCCTCGAAGCCCTGATGCTGCGCCGCGCCGAAAAGGCCAATGACCAGAACAGCGGCGCCAGCGTCTTTCCGGGCGGCGTGCTGGATGCGCACGACCGCCATCTGCATGCGCTGTGCACGGGCCTCGACGATGCCGCGGCAAGCGCGCGCCTCGCCATGCCCGAAGGCGGTCTCGACTTCTACGCGGCCGCCATCCGCGAGTGCTTCGAGGAGGCGGGCCTTCTTCTTGCGAACGATGCGCAGGGCCGCCCGGTCCGGCTGCTCGATCTTCCGCCCGCCGAACTCGCCGCCATGCGCGAGGCCGCCGAGCGGGGCACCGATGCGCTGCTCGCCATGTGCGAGGCGCGGGGTTGGCGCCTCGCCGGCGACCGGGTCGTCTACTTCGGCCACTGGCTGACGCCGCCCGGAATGCCGCGCCGCTTCGACACGCGCTTCTTCGCCGCGCTGGTCCCGCCCGGGCAGGCGGTGCGCCCCGACGGCCGCGAAACCGTCGAGCACATGTGGCTGAGGCCTGCGCAGGCGCTGGACCCGGCCCGCGGCCTCAAGCTGATGAACGTGACGCGGCGCGTCCTCCAGCAGCTGGACGCGTTCGAGCGCGCCGGCGACTTTCTGGCCCACGTGCGGCAGCTGCGCACGGTCCCGCTGAACATGCCGAGGCTGGCCGACGGCCCCGGCGGCCGCCGCGCGGTGAACATCGAGGAGCCCGCGTACGAAGAGATCGGGCACCTCGACCCCGATGGCCGCGGTGATGCCCGCTATGCGCTCGAAGCAGGCCTCGTCACGCGGCTTTCCGCCAGGGTGCTGCGCGTTGCGGGCGGCACCGAGGGCGCGGCCGGTCTCCACAGCTACCTCGTCGGCGGAACGGAAGGCTGGGCGTTGATCGGCCCCAGGCCGCACGATGCCGCCGTTCGCGCCGCTGCGCCCGGCCCCGTGCGCTGGACCGTCTCGACGCAACCGGGTACGCCGGACATGCATCCCTCGTGGCCCGGAGAAACGCTGGACCTCGGCGGCGCCACCCTTCGGGTTCTGCGGGACGACGAAGGCGCGCCATGCCTCCTGCTGGTCGAAGAGCGCATGCTCTTCACGGGACCCGGCACATCGGCCACCCTCGGCGCAGGCCATGCCGTCGCGTGGATCGCCGCGGCCGAAGGCTTCATCCACCGCCCGCGCGCAGCGTCGCGTGCGGATGCAGCGGGTGCGCCAGCGTATCGGCGATGAGGCGCAGCGCCTGGTCGCACTGCTCGCGCGACATCGGCCCGCCGAGACAGATGCGCACGGCATCGGGCGGATCGCCATCGGTGGAAAACGCCGCGCTGGCCACGACGCCGACGTTCTGCGTGCGCAGGTAGGACGCGAACTCCACCGGGCTCCATCCCGGCGTGAGCGGCAGCCAGGCATGAAAGCCTTCGGGATGCGCCTGCAATCCGCTGCCGCCGAGATGGCGCGTGGCGAGCAGCTGCCGCGCCACCGATTCCGCGCGCACCGCCTGCAACATGGCCTCGGCCGTTCCGTCCGCCACCCACAGCGTCGTCAGCGCATTGGTGATCGGCGACGCCATGACGGTGGTGGCGCGCATCGCGCCGGCCAGGCGCTGCGACTGCACCACCGTCGGTGAGCACACGTACGCACTGCGCAAACCAGCGCCGAAGCATTTCGAGAAACCGCTCACGTAGTAGGTGAGCGCGGGCGCCAGCGTGGCGATGGTGGCCGGCGTCTGCCGCGGCAGCATGCCGTAGGCATCGTCCTCGATGATCGGGATGGCGTAGCGCAGCGCCACGTCGGCCAGCGCCTCGCGCCGGGCGCGCGACACCGTGCCGGCGGTCGGATTCAGCAGCGTCGGGTTGCAGTACAGCGCCTTGGGCTTGAGCGTCCTGCAGGCGTGCTCGAAGGCATCGGCAATCGGGCCGTCGTCGTCGAGCTGCAGCGCATGCAGCTGCACCCCGAGCTGCGCCGCGATGGCCTTCACGCCCGGATAGGTGAGCGACTCCACGCAGATCAGCTCGCCCGGCCGCGCGAGCTGCGAGAACAGCGCGGTCAGCACGCCATGGATGCCGGGGCACACGAGGATGCGGTCCACGCTCGCGTCGGGCACGAAGGGGCGCAGCCAGTGCATCGCCGCCTCGCGGTCGTGCGCGCTGCCGCCGAAGTCCTGGTAGCGCAGCAGGTCGTGAAAATCGATCTCGGCGAAGGCCCGGCTCGCGCTGTCGTGCAGCCGCCCCATCAGGTGCTCGTCGTCGGGCTCGGGCGGCATGTTCATCGTCATCTCGGCGCCGCTGCCGCCGCGCAGCCGCAGGCTCGGGCTGCCGGAGCGGATGAAGGTGCCGGTACCGGCGCGCGAGTCGATCAGCCCGCGCTTGCGCGCCTCGGCATAGCCGCGCGCCACGGTCGTGTAGTTGAGCGCCAGGTCGGCGGCCAGCTCGCGCAGCGTGGGCAGGCGGTCGCGCACGCCCAGCCTGCCGGTCTTGATGTCGTCGGCAATCAGCTCGGCCAGCAGCAGGTAGGCCGGCCTGGCGCTGTTGCGCAGCTGCTTGCGCCAGTGGGTGGTGATCGTGTTCATCGGCGGAGTTGATTGCATCCATTGATTGCATCGGGCTACCGATCAACACGCAGGAATCGCGCCCGTCCCAGAGGGCCCGAATGCTTCGATCAGGTGCGATCAAGTCCATTGATCGGGTGCATTGATCGCATGCCGCGTGCGTCGTCCCGGTGCAAGAACCGCCTTGCCGGCCACCCGCACCCTCGCCTTTCCGGGCTTGCTGAATTTTTTTATCCGCATGCAGGCCGCACCGCTGCACATTGATCGCGACTTGATCGCACCCACCCGGCCGGGCGCTGGCACATCGCCTGCGAAGAGAAAGACACGCAAGACCTGCGTTCAACCCCTCAACCGGAGTCCCCCATGCCCAAAGTCACCCGCCCCCGCAACGAGAAAGGCGAGTTCCTCGTCGACTACGAAGAGAAGGTGTTCGAAGACGTCAAGGCCGAGCCCGGCGAGAAGGCGCTCGTCACCTTCCATACCGTGGCCTTCGAAGGCTCGATCGGCTTCGTGAACCTGCTGCAGGCCACGCGCCTGAAGCGCAAGGGTTATGAGACCTCGATCCTGCTGTACGGCCCTGGCGTGACGCTGGGCGTGCAGCGCGGCTTTCCCACGCTGGGCGACGAGGCCTTCCCGGGCCACCAGAACTTCAACAAGCAGATCGCCAAGTTCATCGAGGAAGGCGGCAAGGTGTACGCCTGCCGTTTCGCGCTGCAGGCGCTGTACGGCCACGGCGAAGGCGCGCTGATCGAAGGCATCACGCCGATCAACCCGCTCGACGTGCTGGACCTGGTGCTGCTGCACAAGAAGGCCGGCGCCGTCATCCTCGACACCTGGACGCTGTGAACATGACCACCCCCAGGCTTCGCGCACTTCGTGTCGCTTCGCCCACCCCCTTGCAGGGGGCAACACCAGCGGCCCGGCAAAGCCGGTTCCGCGGTGTTTCCCGAATGGGCTTCGCTTTGCTCGCCGCAGCGGGGAGGGGGTGATCATGGGTTCTTCATCACGCACCGTCAGGGCCGCGGCGATCCAGATCGCGCCCGACTTCGAGCGACCCAACGGCACGCTCGAGCGGGTGTGCGGCGCCATCGACGAGGCCGCGGCGAAGGGCGCGCAGCTCGCGGTCTTTCCCGAGACCTTCGTGCCCTACTACCCCTATTTCAGCTTCGTGCTGCCGCCGGTGCTGCAGGGGCCGCCGCACCTGCAGCTGTTGGAGCGCGCGGTGGTCGTGCCCGGCCCGGTCACGCAGGCCGTGGCCGAGCGCGCCCGCGCGCGCGGCATGGTGGTGGTGCTCGGCGTCAACGAGCGCGACCACGGCAGCCTCTACAACACGCAGCTGGTGTTCGACGCCGACGGCACGCTCGCGCTCAAGCGCCGCAAGATCACGCCCACCTATCACGAGCGCATGGTCTGGGGCATGGGCGACGGCGCCGGCCTCAAGGTGGTCGACACGGCCGTCGGCCGCGTCGGCGCCCTCGCCTGCTGGGAGCACTACAACCCGCTCGCGCGCTACGCGCTGATGGCGCAGCACGAAGAAATCCACTGCGCGCAGTTCCCCGGCTCGCTGGTCGGCCCGATCTTCGCAGAGCAGATGGAAGTGACCATCCGCCACCACGCACTCGAATCAGGGTGCTTCGTCGTCAACGCCACCGGCTGGCTCACCGACGCGCAGATCCGCAGCGTGACGCCCGACGCCAACCTGCAGAAGGCGCTGCGCGGCGGCTGCCACACCGCCATCGTCTCGCCCGAAGGCAAGCACCTCGCGCCGCCGCTCACCGAGGGCGAAGGCATGGTCGTCGCCGACCTCGACATGGCGCTGATCGCCAAGCGCAAGCGAATGATGGATTCGGTCGGCCACTACGCGCGGCCCGAATTGCTGTCGCTCGCCATCAACGACCGGCCAGCGCAGACCACCCTGCCCATGCACGGGACACACGCCACGCAACCCCACCCCCTCGTTCAACGGAGCCCCGACCATGACCATCGCCACGACGACCTCGCCGGACAGCCGGCAACTGATGACCGAGCTCCAGTCCTTCGGGTTGCGGCTGGTTGATCCTTCGGCCGGCGTTGCGAGCCGCCGCGGCGGCGCGGGCCCCTCCGACCACAAGGCCGTGACGGTGGATGGGCACACGATCATGGTGCCCGTCCATACCTCCAGCGCCTGGCATTCGCCCTTCACCGCCGAGGCGCCCGACGCGCAGGGCATGAGCCGCGTGATGCGCGGCAGCATCCCCATCGCCAGCATCAGCTTTCCGAAGCAGCCGCGCTTCTACGCGATGCAGACCTTCGACGGCGTGCCCTATTCGCACATCGCCACGCTGCACGGCAGCGACGTGCTCGCCACCACGGTGCTGCAGACCTGCATCCGCTACGAGAGCCGAAAGAAGAGCTGCAAGTTCTGCGCGATCGGCCAGTCGCTCGCGGCCGGCCGCACCGTGGCGCGCAAGACGCCCGAGCAGCTCGCGGAAGTGGCGCGCGCCGCCGTGCTGCTCGACGGCGTGAAGCACATGGTGATGACCACCGGCACGCCCAACGCCACCGACCGCGGCGCGGCCGTCCTGTGCGAGAGCGCCTTCGCGATCRAGGCCGCCGTCGACATTCCGATCCAGGGCCAGTGCGAGCCGCCCGACGACGACCGGTGGTTCCACCGCATGAAGGCCGCAGGCATCGACACGCTCGGCATGCACCTCGAAGTGGTGACGCCCGAGGTGCGCGAACGCATCATGCCGGGCAAGGCCGGCGTGCCGATCTCGCGCTACATGAGCGCCTTCGAGGCGGCAGTGGCCGTGTTCGGGCGCGGACAGGTCAGCACCTACATCCTGGCCGGACTCGGCGACACGCGCGAGGCCATCCTCGGCATCTGCGACCAGTTGCTCGCGCGCGGTGTGTACCCCTTCGTCGTGCCTTTCGTGCCGATCAGCGGCACGCCGCTCGAAGACCATCCCGCGCCCACGCCCGAGTTCATGAAGTCGCTGCTCGCGCCGCTGGGCGAGCGCGTGGTGGCCGCGGGCCTGCGCTCGGCCGACATCAAGGCGGGCTGCGGCAAGTGCGGCGCGTGCTCCTCGCTGTCGATATACGAAAAAGAAAGCGAAAGCTGACCATGCTGTGCATCGACGACCTGAGCGAGCTGGACCTGCATTACGCCCCCGTCGAATATCTGGTGCGCGAAGCCGCGCAGCGGTGGGAGCGCGACGAGGCGATGGCGCTGCGCCGCGCGGTGTTCTGCATCGAGCAGGGCATCTTCGCGCGCGACGACCGCGATGCGACCGACGACGAGGCGCAACTGCTGGTGGCCATGTCGTGCAACGGCGGCATGCCCGAGCAGGTGGTCGGCACGGTGCGCATCCATCGCGGCGATGCACCCGGCGAATGGTGGGGCTCGCGCCTTGCGGTGCATCCCGCATTCCGCAGCCAGGGCCACCTGGGGGTCACGCTGATCCGGCTGGCCGTGTCGCGCGCCAACGCGCTGGGCTGCAGCACCTTCCTTGCGCAGGTGCAGATGCAGAACGTGCCGCTGTTCCGCAAGCTGGGCTGGCAACTGCTCGAAGAGACGTCGGTGCACGGCCGCCCGCATGCGCGCATGCAGGCCGACCTGGGCCGGTACCCGCCCTGCCACGACCCCGTGAGCGGCTTCGTCACGCGCGCCAAGGCGGTGTCATGACGAAGGTCCACGAGATCGCCAAAGCCCTGCGCGCCACGCGTGGCTTCGCCCACAAGCGCGACATCAGCGACGTGGTGTCGGCCCTCGGCCGCTCGCTGCCCGGCGGCCATGCCGCACTGGCGCAGGCCGTGCCCATCGGCGACGACTGCGCCGCGATTCCCGACGGCCACGGCGGCTACCTGCTGTTCGCCATCGAAGGGCTGGTCGAAGACTTCATCGTGCGCATGCCCTGGTTCGCGGGCTATTGCGGCGTGATGGTCAACGTGAGCGACATCTACGCCATGGGCGGGCGCCCCACGGCCGTGGTCGATGCGCTGTGGAGCACGGGCATGAACCCGGCGGACGACGTGCTGCGCGGACTGGCGGAAGCGGCCGTGCGCTACGGCGTGCCCATCGTGGGCGGCCACAGCAACAACCGCAGCGAGCGGCCGCAGCTGGCCGTCGCCATCCTTGGCCACGCGCGCAAGCTGCTGACCAGCTTCGACGCGAAGCCCGGCGACCTGCTGGTGATGGCGACCGACCTGCGCGGCGCCTACGAGGAGCCCTTTCCGTACTGGAACGCCTCGACCACCGCGCCCGCCGCGCGCCTGCGCGCCGATCTCGAAGTGCTGCCGGCGTTGGCCGAAGAGGGCCTGTGCCACGCGGCCAAGGACATCAGCATGGCCGGCGCGGTGGGAACGGCCCTGATGCTGCTGGAATGCTCCGGCGTCGGTGCGCGCATCGACATCGATGCGCTGCCCAGGCCCGACGGTGTGCCGCTGATGCGCTGGCTCTCGTCCTTCCCGAGCTACGGCTTCGTGCTCAGCGTGGCGCCCTCGCAGGTCGCGCCGGTGCTGGGGCGCTTCGCCGCGCGCGACATCGCCTGCGCGGTGGTCGGCGAGGTCGATGCCACGCGGCAGGTGCGGCTGCATGCGGGCGGGGAAGAGGCCCTGCTCTGGGATTTCGGCAGCGACGCCTTCATCCAGCCGCACACATCCGCCGAAACCGGGGAAGCGCTGCATGTCTGAGTTCGACCGCCCCTTGCGCATCGGCCTGCTGACGCATTCGGTCAATCCGCGCGGCGGCGTGGTCCACACGCTCGAGCTGGCCACCGCGCTGCATGAGGCCGGCCACGCGGTGACGGTGATGGCTCCGGCCGCGCCGGGACAGGCCCTGTTCCGCACGCCGCCGTGCAGGGTCGAGCTGGTGCTGGTGAACGGCACGCCGCGCGACACCGTCGGCATGGTGCGTTCGCGCATCGATGCCTTCGTCGGCCACCTGCAGGGCCTGCTTCAACGCGAATCCTTCGACGTGCTGCACACGCACGACTCGATCGGCGGCAACGCGCTCGCGCAATTGCAGGACGCCGGCCACATCGACGGCTTCGTGCGCACCGTGCACCACCTCGACACCTTCGACGATCCACAGCTCACGCGCTGGCAGCAGACGGCCTTCGAGCGCGCGAGCCTGGTGCTGAGCGCCAGCCGCCTGTGGTGCGAGCATCTCGGCACCGAATACGGCATCGAGGCCCATGAGATCGGCAACGGCGTCGACATCACGCGCTTCTCGCCGGCGGCCCGGGACGGCGATGCGGCCCTCGCACAGCGCCTCGGCATCGCCGCCGGTGCGCCGGTCGTGCTGGCGGTCGGCGGCATCGAGGAGCGCAAGAACAGCCTGCGCCTGCTGGCCGCCTTCGCCTTGCTGCGCGCCGCACATCCCCGCGCACAGCTCGTGATGGCCGGCGGCGCCAGCCTGCTCGACCACGCGGCCCATGCCCAGGCCTTCGGCGCGCTGGCGCAGGCGCTCGGCTTCGAGGAAGGCCCGGGGCAGCCGCTGCGCGTGACCGGCCCGTTGCCCGATGCCGACATCGCCGCGCTGTACCGCCTGGCCGATGTGGTCGCGATGCCGTCGCTGCGCGAAGGCTTCGGCCTGGTGGTGCTCGAAGGGCTCGCCAGCGGCGTGCCGGTGGTCGTTTCGCGCATCGCACCTTTCACCGAATACCTGGCCGAGACAGACGTGAGCTGGGCCGATCCGGCCGATGCCGTATCGATTGCCGAGGCACTGGCCGAGGCGCTGGCCACCCGCGATTCGCAGCGCATCGCCGCCTCGGCAGGGCGCCTGTCGCAGCGCTTCAGCTGGGCTGCGAGCGCCGAGCGCCATGCCGCCCTCTACCGCGCCCATTTGAAAGAGAGACACCCATGCCCGTGATGCATTTCCAGGTGCGCTGGCCCGATGCCAGCGAAACGCGCTGCTACTCGCCCTCGCTGGTGGTGCAGGACTTCCTGGCGCCCGGCCGGCGCTATGCGCTGGACGACTTCCTGCAGCGCACCCGCGAAGCCCTGGGCATCGCCTCCGAACGCGTGCGCGCCAGGTATGGCTTCGCCTGCTCGCAGGCGATGGACCAGCTGGCCGAGATCGAGCACATCGCCACCCGCTTCGCCGGCACCGCCAATGCCGAAGTCACCGTCGTCGCTTTCGACTGACGTCCCCCTCATCCAGAGAAAGAAGAACCCCATGTCCCATCCCTACGGCGGGCGCAGCCACTACAGCGTCATCATCGTCGGCGGCGGCCAGGCCGGCCTCTCGCTGAGCCATTGCCTGCAGCAGCGCGGCATCGACCACCTCGTGATCGAGAAGCGCAGCCTCGTGCACAGCTGGCGCACGCAGCGCTGGGATTCGTTCTGCCTCGTCACGCCCAACTGGCAGTGCCAGCTGCCGGGCTGGGGCTACCTCGGCAGCGATCCGCACGGATTCATGGTCAAGGACCAGATCAACGAATGGCTTGCAGGCTTTGTCGAGCATGTGAAGGCACCGGCCATCGAGGGCGTGACGGTCGAGCGCGTCTCGCGCAGTGCAGAACGCGAGCGCTTCACCGTGCAGACCGACACGGGCGACTACACCGCCGATCAGGTGGTGGTGGCCTCGGGCGGCTACCACCGCCCGATCGTGCCGCGGCTGGCCGAGAAGCTGCCGGCCACCGTGGTGCAGTACCACTCGGCGCAATACCGCAACCCGGCCCAGCTGCCCGGTGGCGCAGTGCTGGTGGTGGGCTGCGGCCAGTCGGGCGCGCAGATCGCCGAAGACCTGCACCTGGCCGGCCGCAAGGTGCATCTCGCCACCGGCAATGCGCCGCGCTGCGCGCGCTTCTACCGCGGCCGCGAGGTGGTCGACTGGCTGGCCGACATGAACTACTACGAGATGCCGGTCACCGAGCACCCGCTGCGCGAAGGCGTGCGCGACAACACCAACCACTACGTGACGGGCCGCGACGGCGGGCGCGACATCGACCTGCGGCGCTTCGCGCGCGAAGGCATGGAACTCTACGGCCTGCTCAGCGGCTTCGACGGCGGCCGCTTCGAGTTGCAGCCCAACCTGCGCGACAACCTGGACCACGCGGACGGCGTCTACAACGGCATCAACGCGTCCATCGACAGGCACATCGCCGCCCGGGGCATCGAGGCGCCGCCGCCTTCGGTCTACACGCCCGTGTGGGAGCCGGCGGAGGAACGCACGCGGCTCGACCTCGCGGCGGCGGGCATCGCGAGCGTGATCTGGTGCATCGGCTTCTCGCCCGACTTCGCCTGGGTGGACGCGCCGGTCTTCAACGGTCGTGGTGCGCCGGTGCACCGGCGCGGGGTGACGAACGAACCCGGCCTGTACTTCCTCGGCCTGCCGTGGCTGCACACCTGGGGGTCGGGCCGTTTTTCCGGCGTGGCGCGCGACGCGGAATTCCTGGCCGAGGCGATCGAGCAGAGAAAGGCGGGGTTGCGCGGCGGCGACGCCATGGAGGCATCTTCGGCCCCCGCGCTGCGCGCCGCTTAGCGGCGGACCGGCCAGCCGCTCAGCGCCTGTCTACGGTCTATGTGGAGCCATGTTGGGGCGCTGCTGTTCAGGGCGCGCTCACGCCGACGGTGTGCTCTGCTCCGCGAATGTCCCCCGGCGCGGCCTAAGGCCGCAGGCCTCCTCCTTTATTTCGCTGCGCAGAGCACACC